>JAYUXA010000131.1:0-3650 GCA_043753245.1 Chitinophagaceae bacterium | reverse complement strand
TGGCCGAAATCGGTGTTGAATCAAGAAACTTCTTGCAGGAACCAAAGGAAGTAGTAGCCACCATCAGGGCAATAATTCCTATCTGTTGTATATTTTTTAAGTAGTTCATTTGCTGTTATGTTTTATCGTTAGTCAGAATTAAAATCCAAGATTAAGACCAAATGAAACGGTGCGCGACAAGGGATACGTTCCATAATCGATTCCCGGTGTGAGTGCAGAAGAAATAAATGGATCCCCTTCAGTAGTATTTACATCGGGATTGTAGCCGGTATATTTTGTGAAGGTATACAGGTTCTGAATATTCACATATATTCTTGCATTTTTAATCGCTTTACCACCAAAGATATTTTTCCCAAAACGATATCCGAATGTCAGATTTTTTATGCGCAGGAACGAAGCATCTTCCACAAGCCAGGAAGAAATGTTCCTGTTTACAGAAGAGCTACCCGGTTGAAAGGTTTTTCCGTCACCAGGCTGTGCTTCAGAGGCCCAGTAATTATTAAATTCCGAAGCAATATTTCTGTAATTGCTTCTTTTCAATAAATTAATCACCTGTAAACCAGCAACACCCTGTAGTAAAATATTCAGATCGAAGTTTTTATACGCGAAAATATTGGTTAGGCCATAGGTGGCATCGGGAAGATTGTTTCCAATAATCGTTCTGTCGTCCTGGTTCAGTACTTTATCCCCGTTAACGTCTCTGAATTTTGCATCACCAGGTAATGTACCAGTCAATGATGGATATGCATCAATTTCTGCCTGCGTTTTAAATACGCCATCATATACAAATCCATAAAAACTTCCTAATGGTTCGCCAATGGCAGTAATATGGGTAAGTGAATTTTCCTGTGCACGGTTGGCAACAATAATCGGGCTTCCATTAGACCCCAGCGCTTCTACTTTGTTAGCATTGAAAGAAACATTGAAATTGGTAGACCAGGTAAATTCAGGTCCAACAAAATTTCTGGATTCTATGGACAATTCAAACCCTTTGTTACGAAGCTGGCCAAGATTTAATAACGCGGTTTCAAAACCAGTAGTGTACGGAACAGGAACATCCAGCAATAGATCGGAGGTCAGCTTATTGTAATAGTCCGCAGTCAGAAAGATCCGGTTATTGAACAATCCAAGATCTACACCCAGATCAAATTGCTTGGTTTTTTCCCACCCAAGTAAACTATTTTTAATGTTAACCTGGGCAAGTCCGCTATTCGTAAGTCCATCTCCTGACCCGAAGATATAATTAAAGCTGTTAAGCAACCCCACCGAAGCGTAGTCAGATATTTGGTTATTACCGATCAACCCATAGCTAGCCCTCAATTTCAGCTCACTGATCTTGCCGGAGCCAGCCATGAATTTTTCCTGGGATATTCTCCAGGCCACAGAAGCGGAAGGAAATGAACCCCATTTGTTATCAGCACCGAAACGGGAAGATCCATCTCTTCTGACGGTTGCTGTAAGAAAATATTTCTGATCGTAGTTGTAAGTAGCTCTGGCCAGAAGAGACAACAGTGACCAGGATGATCTGAAAGAACTTCCGCTGTTTACAATACCGGCATTGATGGTAGGTACCAGATCATTTGGAAATTTATTGGCAGTAACACCGGTAGAAGTAAAAGTTGATTTCTGCTCAGTGACACCAGCCAGAACATTAAGGCTATGTTTTTCTGCAAAGGTATTGTTATAGGTAAAGGTATTTTCATTAATCCAACTTAAATTGGTGGAAGTATAAGAGCTTCCGAAAGAAGGATTATACCCTATAAAAGAGGGTATGAATTTATCATTATTAAACGTATTGATGTCTGCGTTTATACTGCTCCTGAAAGTGAGGTTCTTTACGATATTGATGTTTGTAAAGAAACTTCCTACCGTATTGAACTGTTTAAATTTCTGGTCAATTCCCTGCGCAAATGCCACGGGATTGTAATAATTGATATTCTGTGTAGAACCGTCATCATAATGAAGCGCATACGAAGTGGCATAAGTGCCATCAGCATTATATGCAGGGTAAATAGGAGGTAACGAAAGTGCAGCGACAACCGTACCGCCCTGATCAGAAATACCACCAGCCGAAAATACACTGTTAATGCTGAATGAAGGGGCAAGCCTGAATCCTATACTGATCCGGTCTGAAACTTTAGCATCAATATTACCCCGGAAAGCATACTTCTTGTATCCTGAATTTAGCGCTATACCTCTCTGGTCGACATAATTACCGGAAACATAATAACGGACTGCCTCTGTTCCACCAGATGCGGACAACTGGTAATTTTGAAGAGGAGCTGTTTTGTAGATCATGTCCTGCCAGTCATTGGTGAGCAGTGAGGAAGGATTTTTAAATTCATCCGGAATCATAAAGGCCTGGCTGGTTCTGACCGAATTAGGATCGCTGGCATTTCCCCCTGCACGCACCCAGTTAATATTTCTGGCCGCTGTTTGCCGGGCTGCATATTCTTCTTTGGTCATGATGCCAATCTTATTTGCTATTTCGGAGTACCCGCCGGTAACACTAAGATTGATCTGCGGTTTACCCATTACACCCATTTTAGTGGTAATAATAACCACTCCATTAGAACCCCGTGATCCATAAATAGAAGTAGCAGAAGCATCCTTTAAAACATCTATGGATTGGATGTCACCCGGATTGATCGAAGCCAGTGGATTTACAGGTGATTGTTCTCCTATTCCCTGACCCTGCGCCAAAGCGTTGGTGACTGAATTATCCAATGGAACACCATCTACTACATACAACGGAGAATTGCCAGCCGTAATAGATCCTGTTCCTCTGATTCTAAGGGTAATACCACCACCCGGAGCCGCCGAAGTCTGTTGTACCTGTACACCAGCCATTTGTCCCGCAAGTGCTTCACTAAAAGAAACTACGGTCCGGTCTTGTATCTGTTTTGCATTTACCGATACCACAGAACCGGTAAGTTCTGTTTTTACCTGAGAACCATACCCGATAACTACCACTTCATTAAGAGAGGCATCAGGACGTCCGAGCAGTACATTCAGTATGCCTGAATTGTCCACCTTTCGTTCTACAGTGCCATACCCTACAATGGTAAAAAGCAGCGTAGCATTTACGGGTACAGACAATTCATAATTTCCGTCTGTATCCGTGGTAGTTCCCTTCCTGGTTCCTTTGATTACAACAGAAACACCGGAAAGTGGATCACCGGATGTCTGATCCGTTACTTTTCCTTTTACCGGAATATCCAAAGGATGATTTCGGGTTACCGGAAAGCCGCCTGCATAAACAGATGCAGTCGAAAACAGACACATGAAAGAAATAATAAAAAGAGAGTAACACAACGTTTTGGAATGCCTATCACAGGTGCCGGACCTGGGTGGCGCAGGATGTTTTCTCATAGCCGATAGTAATGTTGTTAAGTGTTGAATTAAGTTTTAAGTCATGACGAATATATAAAATAAATAGATTAAAACCATAATTTCGTAAGACTTTAAAAGGAAAAATATTTATACCGTAAGCATATAAAAGATTACGAAAAGGGTACTTTGCTTACAAAATAATTATAAAACTTCGCTGAAAGGCAATTTTTGGCTTTATATATATCATCGGTAAATAAGAACCGAAAGGAAATATGAATACCTTTAAAACCGTTTATGACCCGAACCAGCCATCCTAC
>JAYUXA010000130.1:0-7719 GCA_043753245.1 Chitinophagaceae bacterium | reverse complement strand
GCTTCTTCTAATCCTTTAAGGTATGCCTGCTCCAGTTCCGGCGTCATATCCGACTTCAGTATAGTGCCTGCGCCCCCATGTATAACGATTGTAAAATTACCCATGCTGTTGCTTTTTATGCTAATCAAAATTAGCTCCTTTATCTCCTAAGATTTTCCAATTATTAGTATGGAACCTTAAATACACACTAACAGTTTCGGGTAAACGTTAACGGTTATTGATCAGTCATCCCATTAAGAGTTAATGAAAATTATCGGAGATCCATGATCATGGATTCAGATCGCTGCATTCATAAAAGCAGTTTGCATTCGTCCAGCAGACGCTGTTTATTTATTGCCACGGTCCCTACCTCTTCACAAACCAGCCCTCCGGCTATATTCGCCACCTTAGCCATAAGGTCCACATTTTTAGTTGCCGCATATAGTAGTGAGGCAACTGCAATTACCGTGTCTCCCGCACCAGACACATCAGTAATATTTCTGAAGTGAGAAGGCACTATACAGGCATTCATCCCTTCTCTGTAAAAAACACCTTTTTCAGATAAAGTGATAAAAGATATCCGGTGTTGAAGCGATTCCTGCAATTGCTGGTGAATATCATTTAGAATGCTAAAGCTTGTTTCATCTGTAAGCAGATTTAATCCATCCTTTACCTCTTTCATATTTGGCTTGAATATGTCTACCCCGGTATAGGAAAGAAAGTTTTTACGCTTAGGATCAACACTGGTAATGACATTGTTTTTTTTGCAGAGCGCAATTACTTCTTTGATTACGCGGGTGGTGAGCACACCTTTATTGTAATCCTCCAGGATAAGGACCTGGGGTTTTTCCTTTTCTAAATATTGCTGCACTTTTTCAATGAGCAGGTTTTCTTCTTCTGCATTAAGATCGGTGGTAATCTCGGAATCCAGCCGCATCATCTGCTGGTTGCGGCTGATGATCCTGGATTTACTTGTAGTGATCCGGGAGTTATTTCTCAATAGATAACGGGTATCGATCTTGTTCTTACTGAATAATTCAGTGAGTGCCGCGCCATCCTCATCATTTCCGATAACCGAAAGAATGGACACTTCAGCACCCAGGCAGGCAAGGTTTAGGGCTACGTTACCGGCTCCTCCTATCCGGTATTCTTTACGGTCCAGCGCTACCACCGGAACCGGTGCTTCCGGAGAAATACGCTCTACATGTCCCCACCAGTAGGTATCCAGCATCACATCTCCCAGTACTACGGTTTTAATATTTTTAAATCCCGCGAATAATGTTTCAAAATCAATAGTTGACATACTGCTTACACATTAATTTTTTTTCTGCCTGCCACCACGAAATAATATAAAGGAATTCCTGCCAGAGTGATGATCAGGCCGGGCCAGGTAAACTGAGGTTTATACAAAATCAGCAATGCACAAAAACTGACTCCCATCACTATATAAATGATGGGCAGTACCGGGTATCCGAATGCTTTATAGGGGCGATCAGCATCGGGGTATTTTTTGCGCAGGATAAAAATTCCCGTTATGGTCAATACATAAAAAATGACCACTATGAAAGAAACCATATCCAGCAGATCTCCGTATTTTCCACTCAGGCACAACGCACCGGCCATGGCACATTGTATCCATAGTGCCCAGCCGGGAACAATCTTTTTATTCAGTTTTCCCGCCTGTTTAAAAAACAAACCATCGTTTGCCATAGTATAATACACGCGTGCACCAGCCAGTATTAATCCATTGTTGCAGCCAAAGGTGGACACCATGATCATCACCGCTATAATTATTGTTCCGCTGGTACCGAAGATCGCCTCCGATGCACTTAACGCTACGCGGTTATCTTTGGCAAAAGCCAGTTCCTGCAGTGGAACAGTAGCCAGATAAACTACATTGATCAGAATATAGATGGCCGTTACGATCAGCGTTCCAAGTACTAAGCTGAGTCCTATATTTCGTTTTGGATTTTTAATTTCTCCTGCAATAAAGGTTACATTATTCCAGGCATCACTGCTGAATATACTTCCTACCATTGCGCTGGCTATTGCGCCAAATGCAGCCCCTGCCACCAGCGTATCGAAATTTATTCCGCTGCTGGTTTTTGTAAGCTTTTGCATCGTCCAGGGATGCTGCCAGTTCAGTTCCCAAATATCCCAGTTGAATGCAATAAATCCCGCAATGATGAGACCGAATAAGGAAAGTAATTTGGTAGAAGTGAAAATAGTCTGAATGATTTTTCCTGCCTGTATGCCCCGTGTATTTACCATTGTAAGCAATACGATCAGCGCGATAGCGACCAGCTGTGCATAATGAATGGACAATCCCAATACCTTAAAAGTATTCACGTCTTCCCACGCAAGCGCAGGGAAAAAATACCCTGCAAATTTAGCAAAGCCCACCGCTACCGCAGCAATGGTACCCGTTTGGATCACTGCAAAAAAACTCCATCCATATAAAAATCCAACCAGGGGGTTGTAGGCCTCTCTTAAATATACATACTGCCCTCCTGCCTTTGGATACATTCCACTCAGCTCGCCATAACTCACTGCAGCTACAAGGGTCATTACTCCGGTTATTACCCATGCAGTAAGCAGCCAGCCGGCACTTCCTGTATCTTTAAGCATGTCCGCACTTACAATGAAAATACCAGACCCGATCATAGAGCCGGCAACAATCATGGTAGCATCTAAAAGACCAAGTGTGGGCTTAAAAAAAGGATTTTGTTCTGCCATATAAAAGGTATAGGAGAACGAATATAATTGTTTTTATTTCTTCTCCTTCGCATACCCCTGGTTGAGGCCAGAGATGACATCATTGGTAATGTCAAAAGCAGAATCTTTGTAGTACAACATAAAACCCGGCTCGTAAGACAGGATAAATGCATATCCATGCTCTTTATTATATTCCTTAAGGAAATTTTCTATTTTGTTGCGGACATCGGTCATCAGGTCTATCTGACTCTTTTTCAGTTCCTGCTCCATGGACACCTGACGCTGCTGGTACTTCTGCTGCATCTGCGCATACTCCCGCTGTGCAGCTTCGCCCTCCGTCTGGGTCATCGTAGCACTTTTTGTCTGCAGCTCTTTAATCCTTTTCTGGTAAGAATCCTGCAATGCATTCAACTGAGCGCTGATATTGGATTCTTTCGCTTTGATCTGAGCAGAAATATCTTTAAAATGAACGTAATTGTTTTGAAGGGAATCAATGTCGAAGTAGGCGATCTTAAAATTATTTTTTTCATTATCCGGATTAGTTTTTACCGGGTTCAGCTGCTGTTTAACAGAAGAAAAATGCAAATAGAAAAGTACCCCTGTCAATGCTAAAGCCAGTACACTTAAATAAGTAGAAATATTTTTCATAATAAATAAAAAAAAGTAGGAAGTGATTAAACTTCCTACTTGTAAGGTAAATATTAAAATGTTAAGATAGTACTATTCTTCCTCGTCAAAACTCATCGCTTCACGTGTTGTTTGCAGCAATTCATATTCTTCCTTGCTACCCACGATCATGTTATCGAATTCTCTTAATCCTGTACCTGCAGGTATAGGATGTCCGGTGATCACATTTTCTTTCAATCCCAGCATATCATCTCTTTTACCCTGTATTGCCGCAGATGACAATACCTTGGTAGTTTCCTGGAAAGAGGCTGCGGATATCCAGCTTTGTGTACCAAGAGAAGCTTTGGTAATACCAAGCAGCACCGGATGTGAGGTGGCAGAATTTGCATCACGGTATTCAACTGTTTTCCTGTCACTACGGCGAAGAATTGAATTCTCTTCCCTGATTTCACGAAGACTAACGATCTGACCAGCTTTCAGCTTTGTGCTTTCACCTGCATCTGAAATAACTTTCTTATCATAGATGTAATCGTTTTCTTCGTTGAAGTCGAAACGGTCTTCCAGATCTTCTTCAAGGAATTTAGTATCACCCGGGTCAACGATCTCCACTTTTTTCATCATCTGCCGTACGATCACTTCAATGTGTTTATCATTGATCTTCACACCCTGCAAACGATAAACTTCCTGAATTTCATTTACTACATATTCCTGCACTGCAAATGGTCCTTTGATAGAAAGAATATCTCCCGGAGCCACCTGGCCATCACTTAACTGCGCACCTGCTTTAATAAAGTCGCCGTCCTGAACAAGGATCTGACGGGTCAGCGGAACAAGGTATTTTTTTATTACGCCGTCTTTCGCTTCCACTACTATTTCTCTATTACCACGTTTGATCGCTCCAAAGGATACTACTCCATCGATTTCGCAAACAATCGCAGGATTACCCGGATTTCTTGCTTCAAACAATTCAGTTACCCTTGGAAGACCTCCGGTGATATCTCTCTGCATCCTCAGTGTTCTTGGAATTTTCACCATCACCTGACCAGCTTTCACATCTTCCGTTTCTTCTACTGCGATATGCGATCCTACAGGAAGATTATACGTCTTTATCTCTTTTCCTTCAACGATCAGCGTAGGAATTTTCGTTTTGTCCTTAGTTTCGATAACCACTTTTTCGCGGTGACCGGTCTGTTCATCTGCTTCCTCCCTGAAGGTGACCCCTTCAATAACATTTTCAAACTTGATCTGACCTGCAATTTCGGCAACAACAACGTTGTTGAACGGATCCCATGTGCAAACAATATCTCCTTTCTTTACTTCCTGTCCGTCTTTCACCGAAAGAGTAGAGCCGTAAGGCACATTATTGGTGATCAGCAGACGATCATTCTTTAAATCAATTATTCTCACTTCACCGGTACGTCCGATGACTATCTGAACTTTATCGCCGTCATTGTTTTCTGCAGTCACCGTACGTAAACCATCGAACTGAATGGTTCCGTCGAATTTCGCAAAAAGCGAAGATTCAACAGAGGCTGATCCCGCAACACCACCCACGTGGAAGGTACGAAGGGTCAGCTGCGTTCCCGGTTCACCGATACTCTGTGCCGCAATGATACCCACCGCATCACCACGCTGTGCGCGGTTTCCGGTAGCAAGATTTTTACCATAACATTTTACACAAACACCTCTCTTACTTTCGCAGGTAAGTACAGAGCGGATTTCCACTGTTTCTATTCCTGTTTCTTCAATGATCCGTGCAATGTCATCTGTTACTTCTGAGCCGGCTGCAATGATCTGCGTATCGGTAACAGGAGTATAAATGGTATGCAGGGAGGTACGTCCAACGATCCGGTCCAGCAAGGGCTCAACTATTTCCTCATTGTCTTTCAACGCAGAGATGGCAATACCACGAAGTGTTCCGCAATCTTCTTCCGTAATCACCACATCCTGTGCCACATCCACCAGACGACGGGTAAGATACCCTGCATCTGCTGTTTTCAGTGCAGTATCGGCAAGCCCTTTACGCGCACCATGTGTAGAGATGAAATAATCAAGTACGTTCAATCCACCTTTAAAATTGGAAAGAATAGGATTCTCAATGATCTCACTTCCGCTGGATCCGCTTTTTCTCGGCTTCGCCATCAGACCCCTGATCCCGCAAAGCTGTTTGATCTGTTGTTTTGATCCGCGGGCTCCGGAATCAAGCATCATGAACACGGAGTTGAATCCCTGTTTGTCTGCTGCCAGTTCGCGAATAAGCGTTTCCGTTATACGGGTATCTACTCTCGACCAGATATCAACGATCTGATTGTATCGTTCGTTATTGGTAATAAGCCCCATGTTGTAATTATCCCACACTTCATCTACTTCCACTTTCGCATTTTCCAGCACCTGTTCTTTGATGGAAGGAATAATCAGGTCATTGATGTTGAAGGACAATCCACCCTGAAACGCAGTCCTGAAACCAAGCTGCTTGATATCGTCCAGGAACTTTGCTGTTTTAGGTACGTTGGTGATATTGATGATATCCCCGATTATTTCTCTGAGGTTCTTTTTAGTAAGCAGGGAATTGATATATCCTACTTCTTTGGGAACCGACTGGTTAAAGATTACACGGCCAACCGTTGTTTCAATTAACTGATTGGTGATCACTCCGTCATTCGCTCTCACATTTGCTTTTACTTTGATCCAGGCGTGCATGTCCACGCGCTTTTCATTGTATGCAATGATCACTTCTTCAGCAGAGTAGAAATGTTTGCCTTCTCCACGAACGATTTCATCGCCCATGGTTTTTTTACCTTTGGTGATATAATACAATCCCAAAACCATGTCCTGTGAAGGAAGGGTAATCGGTGTACCGTTCTGAGGATTCAGGATGTTGTGTGAAGCGAGCATTAATAACTGTGCTTCCAGAACAGCGGCATTACTCAGTGGCACGTGAACTGCCATCTGATCACCGTCAAAATCGGCGTTGAACGCAGCACACACCAGCGGATGCAGCTGGATAGCTTTTCCTTCTATCAACTTAGGCTGGAACGCCTGAATGGATAACCGGTGAAGCGTAGGGGCACGATTAAGCATGATCGGATGACCCTTCAATATATTTTCAAGAATATCCCAGACGATCGCTTCTTTTTTATCAACTAATTTTCTTGCGCTCTTAACTGTCTTGACAATACCTCTTTCAATCAGTTTTCTGATGATGAACGGTTTGAACAATTCGGCAGCCATATCCTTTGGCAATCCACACTCATGCAGTTTCAATTCAGGTCCTACAACGATAACCGAACGACCGGAATAGTCGACACGCTTACCAAGCAGATTCTGACGGAAACGACCTTGTTTCCCCTTTAATACATCGGATAAAGATTTGAGGGCACGTCCACCTTCAGCTTTCACCGCATTCGACTTTCTGGAATTGTCGAATAAGGAATCGACCGCTTCCTGCAGCATGCGTTTTTCATTGCGCAGGATCACTTCAGGTGCCTTGATTTCCAATAATCTCTTCAGACGGTTGTTTCTGATAATCACCCTGCGATAAAGATCATTCAGATCGGAAGACGCGAAGCGTCCGCCATCCAATGGCACCAGGGGACGAAGTTCTGGTGGGATCACCGGAACATATTGCATCACCATCCATTCCGGACGGTTGGTAATTCTTGTATTTGCTTCACGGAAAGATTCCACGATGCTCAAACGTTTCAGCGCATCTGCTTTACGTTGCTGGGAAGTTTCCGTTGCCGCGGCATTACGCAGATCAAAAGACAACTGGTCAAGATCAATTCTTGCCAGCAGGTCATGCACGGATTCAGCCCCCATCTTGGCAATGAATTTCATTGCATCTTCATCAGGAAGATATTGATTGTCCTTAGGAAGATTTTCAAGGATCTCGAGGTATTCTTCTTCTGTAAGCAGATCACCTCTCTTCAGATTTTTATCTTCCCGGATACCTGGTTGAATCACTACATATCTTTCGTAGTACACGATGCTTTCCATTTTTTTGGAACTCATCCCCAGCAGGTAACCGATCTTATTGGGAAGACTCTTAAAGTACCAGATATGAACGATTGGAACAACCAGTTTAATATGACCCATGCGTTCACGTCTGACCTTTTTTTCAGTCACTTCAACGCCACATCTGTCACACACGATCCCTTTATAGCGGATACGTTTGTATTTTCCACAGGCACATTCGTAGTCCTTTACCGGACCAAAAATACGTTCACAGAATAAACCATCTCTTTCCGGTTTATATGTACGGTAATTTATTGTTTCAGGCTTCAGCACTTCTCCATAACTGCGCTCCAGGATGGAGTCAGGTGAAGCAAGTCCGATGGTTATTTTAGAAAATGTGGCTCTTGGACGGTTTTCCTTTTTGATTGCCATATTTAATATTTA
>JAYUXA010000129.1:0-16789 GCA_043753245.1 Chitinophagaceae bacterium | reverse complement strand
CAACCGGGTACCGGACATTCGTAGATGGCATCCAAACATTCGCTGGAGATCAGCTCGTGTCAAAAGTTCCGGAGTTTATGATTCTGAGTGTCGGCATTAATACCGCTGCTGCAGGCCCCATATTCAGAAAACAATTACCCGACCGCTTTATTGTTGATTACGTCAGGGTCTACAAAAAGAATTAAAGAAGTGTAGCCGTTAACTTACCCTTCGCCTGAGCATTATTACGCCCGCGTTCAACCTGACAGCGTCGAAGATTGATCCTTATTTTTTGCTGGTGAGTGCGATATTCTTTAATCAGCTGCCTGATCTGGTACAATCGGTATTGATAATCAGTATACACTTTCTCCAACATTTCCAGATCGCCAATCAAAGGTTGTGTATCTATCTTTTCATCCTCAGCGGCACTTCGTATCTGTGAAATAAAATGTTCGTGTACGGCATTATTAATAGCGGACATGCGTTAGATTAGTTATCAATTTTAAAGATGATGATTTCTTTTGAAGTTCAATATTAATTTTTAATAATCCGGTCATTTTTTGATGTTATTTAATTATTAACAGAAACAATGCAGTCAATCAATTCACTTTTAGTTTATTCAATCGCGTAACAATTTGTTATTGTTAATTTAACGCAAGCTTTGAGGTGCAAGGCAAGTAAACCACTTTCTTTGTTCAGTTAATACTTATTTTGTATCCGTCTGGAAATTACCTGATTTATGATTCTGGCCCGGCGATTTAGAAGGTACCCGTACAATCCAATACGCCTATCAGGATAGGTAGGAAATCCCGCCAGGCATCTGTTTTATCGTAGCTCAGGTTGATGAAAAAATACACAATATCTAATTTATAAAACGTTAAGTCCCTGTAATGAAAGCCACCGTGCTATGCATACTAGTAAATCTGCTTATGTTAATTGAAGGAAAAACGCAGACTTTCAGGTTAGGAGGTATTGCTCCCAATGGTGTATACATGGGTTTCTTACAGTTCTTACCGGATGGATATGCCTCCTCCGGACAACTAGAGTACCCATTGATTATTTCTCTTCACGGAATAGGAGAAAAAGGGAATAATTCAACAGAATTGAGCAATGTGCAGTGTTGCGGTATTCCGGACTATATCCGCAAAGGAAACAAAATGCGTTTTAGCTGGAATGGTAAATGGGAGAGTTTTATTGTACTTACCCCACAGCTCGATAAAAGGTTTGCCGTTTGGCAAAACTTTTATGTGGACGAACTTATCAATTATGCGTTAAGAACGCTGAAAGTAGATCCGGATCGAATTTTTATTTCCGGTCTTAGTCTGGGCGGCGGTGGCTGTTGGTCGTATGCTTCCTCTTCTCTTAGTAATGCAAGAATACTTGCAGGAATTGTTCCCGTGGTGGCTCCGTGTTTTGTTAAGGATCCTTGTATTATTGCAGAAGCAGGTCTTCCGGTATTCGCATTACATGCCTTGAACGACACAATAGCAAGGTCCTATTGTACTTCAAATACCATTAAACGAATCAATGCCTGCGATGCAAAAGTTACACCAAATGCGGTATATTATACTGACGGAGGGCATCTTGTGTTTCAGGATAGGACCTATGACACAGGTCATAAGTTCCAAAATCCGAATGTTTACGAATGGATGCTTGCTCAGAATCGAACTCTTTTGTTTAATAAAAAGCCAATTGCTCGTTTGAAGGCAACAACTTCGATTACTATGGGCAAAGGTTTAATATTGTTAGATGCCACTGCCTCCACAGATCCTGATGGTAAACTTGTAGGTTGTAGCTGGATATCGATCAGCGGTCCGCAGAAGGCACAAATTTATGAACTTACACCGGGAAAAGCACAAACTACAGGGCTTACCGCACCAGGAGAGTATGTTTATGCTGTAAAAGTCGTTGACGACCGGGCCGAGTGGTCGCTTGATACGGTGTCAGTTACCCTGACTTCTGCTACCACCCCGATAAACATTGCACCAGTTGCGGCAGCAGGCAATGATGTATCCTTAATTCTTCCAGGAGCTGCGCCTTTGTTGAATTCAGCCGGATCAAGGGATGCTGATGGGCAGGTTTCGGCTTACAAATGGTCGCAGATATACGGACCTTCCCCTGCAGTACTGGCAGATCCATATGCCTCCGCATCGGAGGTTCAGCAACTGCAGGCAGGTACTTATTATTTTAGGTTACAGGTTATGGATGATAAGGGTGCAATTACAGCAGATACAATGCGCATATTTGTATCCGGTATTGCTGCAGCCGAAGAACAAGAATTGGTAGTGAAACATACTCTATTTCCTGCGATAGCGCAACAAAGGGTTTTAAAGACCGACCCGGTTTTTCAGATTATAGATCCCAATACTACCCATGTTCCTACCTCTGCAAAAGTAGTACTGTATCCCAACCCGGCAACAAACAGCTTCTCTGTGAAATTGCCCCGAAATTTTACGGGTAAAACAAGTATTAAAATTTACACTACAGGAGGATATTTAATTAAGGCATTTTCTGCATCAACCATAGATAATATTTCAATTGAAGCTCTTCCTGCAGGCTTTTATTATGTGGAAATATATAATCCTGGAAATCCCCTTCTCAGGTGCCCATTAATTAAAAGATAAACCTCTGGGGCAGCTATTTTCAGGTAGAGCATTTATCCTTCCTGTTCAGGAACTGGACGTTGTTCAGCATAAAGTAATACATTATGATTTGGCGAACCGAAAAGCACGGGCCGTTTGATCGCCGATTCTTTTCATGCCTAAGTATATAAACCAGTATACAGATCTTAATACAATCCGGTGATTAGGTGATCCCATGGCCGCCAGGTACATACGAAGAGCCTCATTATTCTGATTCATCATTCTTTTTATCCGGGCCAGATGGTAGCTGTGGGTAAGCCATGCGCGTTTACGCTGATGAGGATGTTTAAGGAAGGCAGCATGTTCCTGAAACAATGCAGTGAGCTGTTGGATCATTCGGTCATTGTACGCCGTGAGGTTGCCTCCATCCATATAATAAGAACCTAGTGGTTCATCAATATGAGTAAACCGGTCGGTAACCTTTGCCATACGTAACCAGAGATCGGCATCTTCTACACCAATATATAAACGGCGTTCACTCGATCCTCCCAGGCTGCGGATTAATGCGGAACGTGCGCAAACGCCGGAATTAATAATACATCCATTATGCCCATTGATCAGTAAATCCTCAAATACCGGAGCATGAAGCGTTCTTGCAGCAAATTGTCTGGTGATTTTATTTTTATGTAATATTTCAAAATCGTGATAAATAAGATCTGAGTTGTCAAGATGAGGAAGCAGCTTTTCAAGCTTATTGCTGTGCCAGCTGTCATCTGAATCAAGGTAACATATCCATTTTCCGACAGCATTGCGAACTCCAATATTCCTGGGCCTTGCCGGGCCTCCCCAATTTGATTCATATAAATAGTGCAATGCCCGAAAACCAATTTTTTTCCTATAGCTATCTATCTCTTCCCGGGTGCCATCATTAGAGCCGTCATCGCAGATCAGTACTTCAAAGTCAAGATACGTTTGTGCATTAAGGGAATTCAGTGCCCGCAGCAGCTTTTCCCTTCGGTTGAAGGTTGGAATAATAACAGAAAAGAGCGGGAATTTTTCAATTTGATCCATTATGCTTTTATTTCATAATTTTCAAGGAACGATTTGCGCAGCAGAGCACTGCCCCCCACCCTTAATTTCCTGGCATAATTTACCATATTAGTTAGCCCGCCGGTAAAAGAATAAATCAGCGCACAACCAAAAAGCAGCACCCACTTCTTTTTGCGGTAATATTCAAATATGAGGAGTTTATAATATCGCGACCGGTACTCCCGGATAAGCGTAGCATTTACAGGATTATGTTCCGCTTTAAGCTTCCTGATTCTACGCAAACAGGCCTTTTTTGCTACCTGATAGTGTATCAGTGTTGCTGCTCCCTCCTGCCCGGAATTGGAAATAGAACCCTGGTGGATGCGGTAATAGTATAGGGGCTTGTCCACAAAGTATACCTGGCCTGCTTCTTCAAGTTGATAGTAAAGATCCTTATCTACCGCTTTTTTATTCAGCGGGTTGATTCCTTCTGTTAAGGCATACGCTTTTTTGGTAAATGAAGCGAAGAGATGAATACTTCCATCACCTAGCAGCAGATAGGGTGTTGATCCGGGTAAAGCCCTGACGTAATCCGCGATCCGCTTTATCTGTAAGCCTGCGTCGCAAATATAATGGGTAGAATAGATCAGACTGCATTGAGGGTGATCCTGATGGGCTTGTATCATAACTGCAATCGCCTCTTCATGCAGTGCATCATCCGGATCCAGAAAACCTTGCAGCTCCCCGTTTGCCAGAGATGAACACCTGTTTTTTGTAAATCCACATCCATAATTCTTTTCATTGCGGAATACTTTTATACGATCATCGGCTGCGTAAGGGAGAATTATCTCCTCAAAATTATCTGTGGAGAAATCATCTACCAAAATGACTTCCCAGTTTTTGTATTGCTGAGCCAATACACTTTCAAGTGCTGTTTTCAAAAACTGTGCATTATTGTAATGGGCAATCAAAACGGAAAACATCATAACTCAGTTATTAAACGAACATTGTTAAGGTGAAGGCAGGTTTCCAACAGCCTTCTGTCTGCGGCACTGTGAACGTATATGTATTTTATGTTCTTAAGATATTTTTGAACTGCTCCATAATTGCCAGTTATAGAATGATACAATCTCCAAATGGTTGCCGCTATTTTACTTTTCCACATAAAACGTCCATACCCTGAAAAATCGATATCCTGCAGGGTAATAGTGATGTGCTGGTATTTAGCACGTATCATGACCTGCATTAATTCCCATTCCCGCTTTTTAGAATGTCCGATATCCAGAAGAACGAGGTCCCGTGATGCTATAGCAGACATTACTTCACTCATTTCTGCTTCACTGTCCACGAATACATACTGCAGATCTTTCAGTTTTTGTTCATAAAAATTAACAGCGGCCCGTCCTTTACCATTTGTATGTTGTACGGAACTAACATAGAATTTTTTCATTAGTGCTTCAGTATATCGATATTTTTTTTGAGTAATGAATAAGAAGGCTTTAGCTTAAATAACATCTTCAGGTAGGCTATACTCCAAATCAAATAAATTGTTCTTCCCGATTTTTTCGGCGGCATTACCAGGTATTTTACCGTACGTAAGATGGCTGTGAATAAATGCAGCCACCAATTTCCCATCCATCTCTGAAACGATTCCGGTTGCAGATAAGAATTGTATACGTTTCGTACCGGCGCATCCTGCCCGAATGATTTAAATAACTTATGCAGGTAAGTCCTATTCATGCGGGAAGCCGGCATATAATGCCGAAAAACCATTTGAGGACAGTATTCAAGGCGATATCCGGCAAGTACAAGGGCATTCGTTAGTTCAGTGTCCTCACCGGAACTAAGTGAATTGCCCAATCGTCCAGAAAGAACAGGTTTAAAGCCAGATTGATTGAGATGGATTAACGCTTGCTTTTTTACTGCTAACCCAGCCCCATACAGACTGATTAAAGTTCCTGCTGCACTGCGAACGTGTTGGGGGCCGGTAGCAAACGCTTCTGCATATAATCCAAACCAACCAGGTGCCTCATTCTCAAATACCGCCACTCCAAGGCCACCGCAAGCGCCTATTTTAATATCCTTGTTCAGACAGGCAAACGCATTGTCTACGTAATCGGAAGAGAGCCAATTGTCATCATCACAAAATAGCAGATTATCATATATTGCGGCATCTATTCCTTTCTGGCGTGCACTGGTTAATCCTTTTTTTAATTCTTTATGGATGTGGAGAGGGAAAATGGAATGACAACTCTCCCACTCTTTCGCCGCTACGAGTGAAGTATAATCAGTACACCCATTGTCAACCAGAATGACCTCCAGCTGATCGGCTTTATCCAGTCTTTGTGCGGCCAGTCCACGTAGCGTTTTGCCGATGCGCAATGCACTGTTATAACAACAAACAATAACGGAGACGCCTTTTTCTTTACTAGCGTACATTTTTAATCTTTAACTTCAGAAAGCCTAATTTAGACGCTGCCCCTGGCATTCCATGCTATTTTATCTGGACACGGAAAGCATATTTCCATCCACTGCCATATTCCCCTGTTGTCGTAATGCTGGCTGATAGCCGCCTTCAGAAACCAGATTATTAGCAGCTATTCGTCTCTCATCGCGGAACCATCCCCATTTATTAAAATACTGGACACCCGAACGAACATGGCACACTAATAATTTAGCATTTTTATAAGAAGCCCTTGCATATCCGTGAATCACACTAACGATTGGATAATAAATGGTTTGGTATTCTTCGTTTATTCTCCTGCAGAGATCCGTATCCTCGAAGTATAAAAAGTATTGCTCGTCGAAGCATCCAATTTTCTCGAAAACATCCGTACGGACAAACATAAAACATCCGCATAGGTTAGGAATTTCCATAATAGAATCATAGTCCTTATGCCGGAGTTCATATTTATCCATAAAAGATTTAAACAATGTCTTAACCGGACCAGGAAAAAATCTGCGCATAAAAAGATCGCGCGGAGCGGGCAACATCCGGCAAAGAAACTGAGTATCACCGGAACGATACAGGACCTTTGGCATAACAAGTCCTATCTCGCTTCGGGTATTCATAAATGCGTAGATCTGTTCGAGGGTTCCAGGCTCGAACTCCACATCGGGATTTAGAATAAGATGGAATGCTGAATTCCCGATACATTTTTTTATTGCCAGATTATGCCCAGACCCGAAACCCAGGTTTCTCCCGGTATATATATATTCAGTTCTGGGATAAACGAATTCATACCTCCTGCTATCATCTTCAGAATTGTCTACAAGGTACAACTTGATATTTCTGGTACATTTCAGAAAGCTTTCTATTGCCTTTCTGACCTCTTCTACCGGATTTTGATATAATACTATGGAGCAGGTTATCTCGAGCATTTCAATAGCATTTAGATTAGTTAAGTTGGTGTTCGATAATAGTCTTTATATCAGCTGCGGTTCGTTCCCATGAAAACTTGGCTGCCTGCTTTAACCCCTTTGCCTTTAACTGGCGGCAGAGTTCAGGATGGGTTGCCAGCTTTAGCATTGCCTGCATGATTGATTTTTTTTCCAGTGGCTGGATATACTGCGCAGCCTCCCCACATACTTCCGGCATGGAGGAAGTATCTGAAGTGATGACCGGACATCCACAAGCCATTGCCTCCAGAAGCGGAAGCCCAAAACCCTCATGAAGACTTGGAAAAACAAGTGCATACGCTTCTTTATAAAGTGCCGCCATGTGATCCTCAGGAACATAACCTAAAAAATAAACATGCGCTTCAAGTTTGAAGGAAGTTGCAATAGTTTGTACAAGATTAAGATATGGCTGCTTGCCGCCAGCAATGGCAAGGGGATGTTTTAATCTTATTTGTTCTGGCAGGTCCCGGTACGCTTCCAGCAGTAATTCTGTATTTTTATGGGCATAAGTCGGACCGATTACAAGAAAGTAATTTGAAAGGCCATATACTGATTTGATTAGGCCGGTGCTTTGCTCTGCAACGTTATACCGGGCGTGATCGTATCCATTATATATAACTTTAATTTTCTCCTTTGGACAATTGAGAAATTGTATGATATCCTTTTTAGTTGCTTCAGAGACTGCAATAATCAGGGTAGCCCGTTTTACCAGTAAAGGGAGCAGATATTTATAATAAAACCGTTGCGGGCCGTTAATATTTCCAAAACGCAGAGATAGCAGATCATGAATCGTCAGTATCTGATTCTGAGATATAAAACTAGCGTGTGTAGTTGGGCTAAAAAGCAAATCAAATCTCCGCGTGCAAAAAGGATAAATAAAAGTATTCCATAAAAACCGCGACACTGCTGCAAGTTTTCCATAACGGGATGATTGCAGGAGATCGACCAGTTTAACTATCTTGAGTTTTGGATTTAAATAAAGGCGGGAAGGTGTAAAAACGGTCAGATTTTTGGTACTCTCTAACGGATATAAAAGGAATAAGTGATTTATAAGATTAATAGAATAGACTCCAATACCCGATGGCTGATGATCGAGCATTGACCCATTTATTGCTATTTTCCTTTTAACAGGGATCATGGCCTATTTTATTTTCATTCTAAAATCTCCGGGGAGTATAAATTCAATTTTAAAAAAATGGGGAAATGGGCAATCGATGACGCATCCACATCCTCTTTTCGATGCTAATTTCGAATCTTTGCTTTACCTAAATGTTACCTCAGTGTTATCCTTTTAATTTTCTTTTCAGACTGCATCGTTTGCCCGGCATAAATGATTTTTTTTGTACAGCAGGAATTCGTTTATTAATGAAAGCGTATAAAGGATTTTATATTTTATTCACCATGTTACCCATGCAGGTTTTTTCACAGAGTGGAAAGAACCTCTTGCCTGATCCCGAACTTGGAGGAGGTCCTTTGTTTGGGTTTGCAGCCTATAAGAATTCGTCAGCTTCTTCCCTTCCATTTTCAGGTTGGCTCCCTGGTGCTTTTTTGTCCGCTTCCAGGACAATAAAGAATACTACCCATGTGCTATCTGCCTATTACCAGGAAGGAAAATTGAAGAACGCAAGCGTAACCTCGGTCCACATTAAAAACCGAAACCTGACACTGGAATATCTTTATCTTCGGAGGTGGACCATAAACCATGAAAACACGTTATTTTTTGAGGCTGGGTTAAATGCAGGAGCGTTCCACCTCAGCAATGCCTACGTTGGGTTAGTGAACAAGGAGCGCTCGGTAAACACACTCCTGTCGGCTGGAGTATGTGTTGGCCTGGTGTTTACAATTTCGTCCGTCTTCAACGGCCTGCAGGTGTCAGAACATATTCAAGTACCTATGATTTCAGCAGTTTTACGTTCTTCAGATATTTATCAGGTTCCGGATAAAAATAACTGGACAGCAGCCTCTTTTGGTTCTTTAACCAGGGTGACCAATACCGTTAAGATGCGTATGCCGGTTTGTAAAAGTAATTTGCTATCCATTGATTACAGATTAGATTTTTTCCGAATAAAAGACAACGCTGCTTCCACTCAAAAAATAAATACTCTGGGAGTGGCTTATATTTTTGTCTTATGAAAAGCCCGAATCGCGACCAAAGCAGGTTTCCTATTTTGTTAGTGCTCCTGATTTCCACCATTGTGCCTTCTGTTTCCTGCAGGAAAATTATACAATTAAATGAACCCGGTACATCTGCCCTGGAAGTGTTTAATGAAGCGTGGGAAATAATTGACCAGCGTTATGCACTTTTTTCCATTAAGGAAATCAATTGGCAGAATACATACACCTCTTTAAGCCCTAAGGCCAATGCTGCTCTCTCCGACCCGGCCTTATTCAATCTGCTGGTCCAGATGCTGG
Organism: Chitinophagaceae bacterium; assembly: GCA_043753245.1. GTDB lineage: Bacteria > Bacteroidota > Bacteroidia > Chitinophagales > Chitinophagaceae > Flavitalea. Next base: position 7,388 of record JAYUXA010000129.1, on the reverse strand, counting down.
AAAGCCTTCAGGATGGTCATGTTTCACTGGTCAATTCCTCGAAAATCTACACGTACGATCATTTTTATACTGCATTTCCAGTCAATTTTAATTACGCGAATGTAGTAGCTACTTATCTGGGTACTGCATACCACCAAACGGGACCGGTAACTTATTCCATAAGAGACAGCGTAGGATACCTATACTACGACTCTTTTACAAAAAGTCTTTCAGCTGAACAATTGGAGGAGGTGTTTAGGTTTTTACAAAACACGAAAGGGCTCATCGTAGATGTCAGAAGCAACACAGGCGGTGATACCAGAAACGCAGAACTATTCTTCCGGCATTTTTTAGCTGACAGACAATTGGTTAAGTACGAATTGCGTAAAGCCGGGAAAGGTCATGAGGACTATGCCATTCCGGATCCAACATATATAGAGGGATCGGCAAAACCCTATTTGCAACCTGTTTGCGTGCTGATCAACCGGTCCTGCTACAGTGCATGTAATGACTTCGTAATGTATATGTCTGATCAGCCAAATGTACTGCTTGTGGGCGACCAGACGGGCGGAGGAGGCGGATTTCCTTCAGAATACCTGTTATCAAACGGCTGGAGATTAAAATACACGGCTACAATGACGTTGTCACCTGATATGAAAAACTTTGAAAAAGGTATATCCCCGGACATACCAGTGGGCATCAGCAATATTGATGAGCAGTTTGGAAAGGATCCGATATTAGAGAAAGCTTTTTCTATCCTCCGCTGACCTTTATGTATATAATAATAACAACAAAGTAATAATTACGTAACACGAGATTGAATTGGTTACTCTAAGTTTACCAAAACATCTGCATGACCAAAATAGTGTTCTTTATTATTGCGCTCACTTATACAGGCAGTGGAGTACAAGCTCAACTTCAGCTCAAGACAGATTCCACTATTTCTTCAAAACCGGCACCCTCCTATCAGCATCCGCTTGCCCAATCCCTGGCCGATCTCGTGAATGCCCTGCACCCTTCTGCATTTATCAATGGAGCGAAAGATAAACAAAAAATGCTTCTGTTATTAGCTGATGTCCGCAACCCTGCCGATCTGGGCAAAAATCTATCCCGCCTTACAGGGATGCTTCAGGCCGCAAAAATGAATACGACATTCAAAAAAGACGAGTTTCAGAAATCGGCTTTACACACGACCACTATTCAAAGTGCTAAAGGAATGCTCAGGGATCTGGAAATCAACTTAAAGAATGGATCAATGAATGATATCTGGAGAATACAGAGAAATGGATGGCTGGAGATGTTGGAGAATATACATTAAGCAGGACCGGTTAAAATGGTAATAGCAAGGTAATCATTCCTTAACATGGAAGCGCCAAACATATGATAGTTTTGGTCTTTAGATCAGAATTCAGTTATATGTCCGCGCCAAAACACTACACGCTTCCTTCTCTTTTATTGTTGTGCCTTGCCTGTTGCAGTACACAGTATTTATCTGCGCAACCATTAAATGGCCAAATAACAGGCAGAGTGATCAATGCGACAACGAAGTTGAGTTTATATGGATGTGTCGTTACTAAAGATATCAGCCGGCAGACGGCGACCTCAGCAACAGACGGCATTTATACCATGGCACTTTCTGAAGGCGTACACACTATTAGTTACAGATGTACCGGGTTCCAGTCTAAGATTGTTAGCAATATCCCGGTAAACCATAAAGCTGCTACCAGGCTGGATATCGTTTTGTTTCCTGTGCAAACATCAACTGCCCGAATCAAAAGCGATAGTGTTCCTTCTTTAGACAGCGTTGTTGCTGGCGCATTTAAATCAGAAATTGCCTTTACTGCGTTCAATACATCAGCAAGGAGCCAGGCTTTCCAGGAGCTGCATGCGGAAGACATAGAAGAAAGTAGTGATCAGTATGCGGGGCAAGTGCTTAAGCGCTTGAGCGGAATAAATGTGACCCGGTCACCGGTTTTTCCAGGGCTTTCCAGTTTTATGAGGAATGGCCTAGGCAACAACTATTCTCAGTTACTAATCAATGGCCTTCCTTCAAATAGTCTGAATCCATCAGAACGTCAGTATTTATTAGAATCAATACCCGCCCGTGCCTTAGAAAAAATACTCGTCTATACTATTGGCAATGCTTCAATTCCGGCATACACGGGCGGTGTGGCAATAGATATACGTTTAAAGGATATTCCGGTTCAAAACTTTTTTTACCTGCAGGCTACAGGTATGATCAGCGACCAGGTAACCGGAAAAACTTTTTTTAATGAGCAAAACAACCTGCGGAATGCATTTGGATTTAGTGCCAAAAAGAACATCCTTCCTGATGGATTTCCCACTTCCCGTACCAGGGCCACATTGTCGCAGAAGAATCTTCAGGAGCAGGTTAATCTTTCTAAATTACTCCCTGATCAATTGATTCCTTCCCATGCAGGTCCTGCAGCTCCAGGTCAGCGGTTATTATTAGGCTTTGGCAAGATCATAACATTCAATAATAAGGTAAAAATGGGAATAACCGGATTTGCCAACCAGCAATCCATCCAACAGATCAACTCCGTTTCTGTTCAGGTTTCACCCGATGTGGTGAATAATCCATATCCGGTTAATGATAGAGAGAAACCATTCATCAGGTATCAGTCAACCGATATGCGATACATACGGACAACAGGTTTTTCAGGTATGATTAACACCGCCATTTTATATGGACGAAACAAAATCACGCTCAATGGTTCCTATAGCAACCACCTGATCAGTACTTATGCAAACCGCACCCAGGTATATAAACCTGATGAAGACAGTATCGCAAGGTTCGCTATAGGAAATGCTCAAATACAGCGTAGCCAGATAAATGCACAGTTATCAGGGGAGCACATATTAAATGAGGATGGAAAGTTGACACTGAACTGGCAATTTCGTTACGGTTGGGCGCAAACATCCAATCCGAATGACCGCAATTTTTTGTTGAGAAAAGACAGTACTGGTAAAGATCTTTATGAAATTGCTTCATCATCGGTACAGCCATTCGTCCAGAATGTTCTAAATGTGGAAGCTACAGATCCCAACCTTATTAATTCTAGCCGCAGATGGATATTTTTTACTGATCAGGATTTTTCGGGTGCCGTCAGCATTTCTGCACCCTTTAATTGGCTGGGACAGGCACAAATCTTATCAGGAGGAATTTTGATTCAGCACCTGAACAGAAATTTCCATAGCGATCTTCTTTTTATGCAAGGAAAAGGATATTATCCGCTTACCAGTCTTATTGACAGAGAACGCTATTTCCCGGGTGGTTTGTCGGTGACCGGTTACCATGTAAATAATCCTGGCAGCAGAAATGTATATGCCAACCAGTTGGGCAACTATACCGGATCAGACAATACCGGTTCTGCATATATTAGAATGGAAGCCAGGTTTACCAGTAAATTATTTGCAGACCTGGGACTGCGAATGGAATCTTCCAGCCAGCTGGTATCAAATAGCCAATATAATTTTATTGCGGGATTTCGCAACGCACAATTAACGCCCCTTGATGAAAACGTCAATACCGTCCGGTTTGATATGCTGCCTTCCATTAATATAAGGTATGCTATTTTAAAAACATTAAGGGTGCACGCTGCCTGGTTCATGACGCTGAAGAAACCGCTGATACAACAATTAACCAAATACCGCGAATATGATGCAGGTGCTTCAATGATATCCATGGGCAACCCTCTGCTGCATTTCAGCAGTATAAATAATTTTGATGCAGGGTTACAATGGCTCGCAGGTCATTCACTGGAGGTGAATGTAAGTGGATTTTACAAACACATTGTACAACCTCTCGAAAAGGTATTAACATCTTACACCCCCGGAACCCTGATGAACGTAATTACCAATACCCCGGATGCAAGGAGTACGGGAATAACGGGGGATGTTCGTCTTCATGCCGGGCGCCGCTTCTCCAACCAGAATACTCCATTAATAACATTTGTAGCAAGTGGTGCTTTGATACGGTCGAACGTTAAGGCCGGTCCGGTTCAAAGCTTTTTTACCTCCTCTGTCAGAGAACACACGCTTAGCGGTTCACCGTCTCACACGGCAAATGCCAGTTTAATCATTTATCCGGCACGATTCACTCAATTCACGGTTTTATATAACAGAACAGGAGATTACATTACGGCAGTAGGCTCGGGGAAAGAACATACCATCAAAGAAACTGGAAAAAAGTATTTGGATATTCCTGATTACCGAGCGAAAGCAAGACAAGAACTGGATGTACAGTTAAGCCAGAAGATATTTAAACAAAGGCTGCAGCTTAGCGCTGGCATTATTGATTTACTGGCTGAAAATTATATCGAGTATCAGGACCTGAATGGAAATAAAAAAATGGATGCCCCAATAGTTGTATCAAATTCTGAACGTTCAGGCGGATATTATCAGTCAGGTATTGATAACACGGTACTTAATATAAAAACCTATGCCACCTATTATTTTACGATCTCCTACTTATTCAAATAATAAAATGCTAAATAAGAGGAATATTCTATTAAGTATGTTATCCATAGCAGTACTGCTGGTAGCTGCGGGTTGCACAAAGCCTGAACGTATTCGTATTTCAACTGTTAAACCAGAGGTTGCATTAAAAGATCAATTGCAGACGTTTCCCTTCCAGAGAATTCAAACCTTGCATTTGTATAGTGATACAGTCTACATTCTATCTGATTTGTTTAGACGGGAGGCCGGTGAAATACTTATTATAGAAGCAGGTACTCTGATTAAAGTAAACACTACAGGCCCAACCGGTGGAATACTGGATGCAGGCATAATAATTGAACCTGGTGGAATCATAGATGCTTCTGGAACCAGTAGCGAACCAATAGTGTTTACCAGCAACGCATACACTGGCACGCAACGGACCAGTTGGAATGGGTTAACCATAAAAGGAAAGTCCAGTGACAATGCTTCCGGCCTTACAGGTGACGCAGCGGATTTTTCAGGCACTTTAAAATTTGCGCGCGTAGAGTTTGCTCCTGTGATCTTTACCTCAGTTGGGAATAAAACGGTTGTCGATCATTTACAGGTGAGCTATTCCGGTCCGGCAAATTCATTTGAATTTCAGGGAGGTACACTAGATGCACACCATTTGATCTCATATGCATGCGGCGGTCCGGCAGATTTTTATTTTACACGTGGATTTAGCGGAAATATGCAATTCCTGCTGGCACTGCGTCATCCTTTTTTCGGAACTGTTTCCATTAATAATCCTCCATTCCGGACACTTACAGGTTTATTGATTGAAAACAATCCTGATTCGCTGGCAGCCACATCAGCTATGCCTGTAACCTTTCCAAAATTATCAAATGCGACAGTATTGGGGCCTGATGGTCAAAACGGTTCTGCAGCAGCTTATTCAGACACCAACCTGGCATCGGCAGCAATACTCACCACACGAAGCAGTACTTTTGCGATCAGAAATTCCATATTAGCAGGATTTCCTGCAGCAGGATGGATTCTTGACGATCCAGCCACTGCTGTTTATTTCAGAGACAGTGTCTCCTCATTCAGTGAAAATATACTGCATTCCAATACTAAAGAACGAATAGTCTTCCTGGCTCCTGGCACTTTACCTCCTTATAACAATGCAGAATTTACAAGTTATGTTTTAGGTAATCGATGTGCAAACCGTTCAGTCGCTGGCACCCAGGCCTTAAAATTTTCCAACCCCTACGACTACAATACAAGACCGGATTTTTTGCCCGGTGCTTCCTCCCCTGCTCTTGAAGGTGCCAGGTTTAATGAGCCTTATTTCGCAGATATATTTTTTGGGAAAACTGAATATGTTGGCGCTTTTGGCTCCGTGGACTGGACGGAAGGATGGAGCAATTTTTTACCGCTTAAAACAAATTACAATTTCCCGCAGTAGCTAACCTTTAAGGCAGCCGCAACAAATCTAACTTATATGTTCCCAGTTCAATTCTTTAATCAGTTCAGGCAGATCCTTTTATATAGGGAGCTGACAGGAATACTTCTGCTCAGTTTTTTTTTCTGTTCTGCGGCTTACGCTCAACCCGCTCCAGGAAGGCTCAGTGGAAAAATAATCGATGCTTCAAGCAATGAGGCCCTCAACGGAGTCAGTATAAATACAAAAACAATCAAACGGGGAGCATACAGCATCAGTGACGGTACCTACCTGTTCGTACTTCCGGCCGGCACCTACACCATCCGTTATTCCTATACAGGATACCAAACCAAAGAAATCACCAATATAATTATACAACCGGGACAGACTAACCATCTGGATATTGTTTTGGAAACTGCTTCTGCCCAGCTAGCAGGTGTAGTTGTTACCGCAAATGTTAAGAAAGAAACTGCTGCTTCCGTATATTCTGTACAGAAACGAAGTGCCGCCGCTTCAGACGGTATTTCGATGGAGGCGATCCGCAAAACTCCGGATAACAACGCCGGACAGATTCTTAAAAGAGTGACCGGCGTGAACGTTCAGGACAACAGATTTATCGTAGTAAGGGGACTTAACGATCAGTATAACCAAACTATGCTTAATGGCGTTCCAATGACCAGTACGGAAACAAACCGGAATGCATTTGCATTTGATCTCATCCCCGCTGCTGTCATTGACAACATTACCATTAATAAAACCGCAACGCCCGACATGCCTGGAAATTTTGCAGGTGGGATTGTTCAAATTAATACAAAGGATTTCCCGGCAAAGGATTTTTACACGATCACGGTGGGCACCGGCTTCTCTGATCAAACGATCGGAAAACCTTTTTATTCGGACAAGCGGGGGAAGTTAGAAGTGCTGGCATTTAGTGGAAACGTACGTGATCTTCCAAAAGGTTTTCCTACAAATGCAAGCCGTGTACCGTTGTTGACCATGAACGCGCAAGAGCAGACCCGATATCTGAAAATGCTCAATAATAATTTGGTTCCGGTCAATTATGGCGCTTCGAAACCCAACGAAAATGTTCAATTAGGTTTTGGAAAAACATTAAAAGTAAAAAATGGCAATCAATTTGGTATCGTTGCCGCGATCAGTCAACGCAAAACAGAATTACTAGAACAGGAAACCACTTCGCGCGAGCCTATCTTTTCTGAAGGTCTTCGTCCTGATACGCTTCGGGGACTTGGTTATTATTCGGAGAATCTGCGATACCGGTATTCTGTAGATATGGGGGGTGTACTTAACCTGACCTATAGATTTGGAAACAATAAAATTTCGCTTAAAAGTCTTTACACCAGGGTATTTAATAATATGTACATCGCAAGACCGGTATTGTACATCGAGACTTTTCCAACCGAAGGAAAGACACCTTTAGTTGGCTACAGTTTCCTAACGGAACAAAAAATGATTTTTAATACTGTGCTTGCCGGTGAACACCGTTCAGGAAAAAATAATGAAACCC
>JAYUXA010000128.1:0-7737 GCA_043753245.1 Chitinophagaceae bacterium | reverse complement strand
GAAACTTGTCACCATAAATTATCTTTATTCCTATTTCACCAAAAAGAAACAGCAATATGGAGGCAAAACCGGTAAGGGCGGTAACAATAGGAATCAGTTGTTTAATAACAATAAGCCCTTTTTCTCTATCCTCTGCAAAAGCCGAGCCTACGAAGGGAAACAATGCCTGACCCAGAGGGATGGCGATCATTTGTTGGATAATCATGATCAGCCGCCATCCTGCGGTGTAGTATCCCACCTGCACATTATTCTGCATAAAACCCAGTAACACAATATTAGTGGTGGTGTACAGATTTACGACCACCATAGAAAAAAATATAATCCTTTCCTGCCACAAGAGGTCAAGCACCGGCTGCAGCTTTGATAAACCAAGCGTAATCTTATACCGTTTTACTGCAAACAAAAAGGAGTACACTCCTACCGCGATCTGTGCGATGCTGATGGCCAGCGGTTGCCAGATATAATCTGATTTTTGCCTTACCACTATGAGGATAACAACAGTAAAAATGATTTTTGTTACCAGGTTAAAAACAGCAATCCTGGAAAGTTCCTGCATACCCTGGTACAGCCAGTTGGGGGTGATCACCCAGGCGAAACAAAGTAAAAAGGAATAAATGGCCACCTGTTTTTCTGCTCTTAGCTGAGGAAATAGAAACAGGGAGCCTATAAACAATACGATTGAAACGCCGAATAATAAAATCTTTGCAGATACTACCTGATTGAATATCCTGTTGCGCTCGGCGAGGTTATCGCGCTGGGCAGCAATCGCCCTGGTGGCTGACAAATCAAACCCGAAATTAATAAGGATCGTAAAGTAGGCCATGAAGGCGGCCGACCAATTGATGACACCGAGTTTATCCGGTCCGATAATACGCGATACGATCGGAACAGTAAGAAAAGGGAACACATAGTTCGAAACCTGAACTATCCACAGTGAAAAAACATTTTTTAATACGCCTTTTTTTGCGTTTGACCGCAGCGCTGCATCAATAGCCAACAATAAATAGTTTAAGGATATTTAATTTATTTATTGAAAGCTAGTTTGATATTTTGACAGTGTCTGTATGAGTAAGATCGAATTTCCGCACCAGTTTCACTTTTTCTATATGTGTTTTATCTACTTCAGCCACAAGGGTAAACCCTAAAGAAGGTAAAAGAACTTTTACCGTTTTATGCTTTACTTCCACTACATTCCCTTCCATAAATAACAGAGGGCCATGTGTTACCCGCACGGTATCGTTGAGATTAACATCTGCTTTTTCCAGCTGAACATTTTCATAGTCATGCAAGAACCGTTTGATCACATCAATTTCATTTTCGCGGATCACAGCAGGCTTTCCAAGCCAGTATACGAAATTAACCACACCATCCGTTTGCCGGATGTCCAGTTGGCGGCTATCAGGGATACACACAAATACATAGGAGCGGAACAGAGGTTCCAGTACGGTCTTTTTACGATCGCTCCACTGCTTCTGAACCCTGTTTAACGGGCAGTAATTAACGATCTTCTTTCGGGTAAGCAGATCGGCAACTTTCTTTTCCCAACGCGGCTTAGTGTACAATGCATACCATGTAGCTTTTTCGATGTTCATAGCTGACAATTAACTTTCTAATTCAATTTTTTTTAAAGGCTACGCCACTTCAGTCACATTAATGTGACAGCGGCGGGGTCTTTCATATTTCTTTTCCTAACCAGCAACTTAAGGCTATCCTATCTAAAGCACTTTACCAAAAATAGTCCTGCTTTTTTTCACACTGTCGTCCTCATACCCCACGCCGTATCCATAACCATAACCATTTCCGTACCCACCTTTGCCGAGACCTCTGGCCTTAACACCATTGAAGATCAGTGCAAGGTTTTTAAGGCTTTTAATTTTATTGTTTTCTTCCAGCATCTGCAGATAGATTCTGGGAGTGAATCCATGACGTACCACAAAAAGGGTGGCATCACAGAACTGAGACAATAAATAGGCATCTGTTACGGGCGTTACCGGAGCCGTATCGATCACAATGTAATCAAACGCATTTTCCAAATACGCCAGCAATTCCTGAATTCTTCCGTTCAAAATCAGCTCTGAAGGATTCGGAGGAATCGGACCTGCAGATATAATGAATAAGTTAGGATTGACCTCCGTTCTTTTTATTATTTCGTCCGCTTCTTTTTCGCCGATAAAATAATTACTGATCCCTGGCGAACTGGACTTGATCCCAAATATTTCACTAAGCTTAGGTTTGCGCATATCCAATTCCAGCAATACAACTTTTTTGTCGGTCAGCGCCAGACTGATGGCAAGATTAGCGGCAATAAAGCTTTTCCCTTCGCCAGGTATACTGGAAGTAATCAATACTTTTTTCTTTCTGGAACTAATGCCCAGGTAACTGAGCGAAGTCCTGATTTGCCTGAATTGCTCCGCCACAAAATTCTTTCTTTCATTAGAGATCACAATAGGATCAGAAGAACCATCTTGGATCACTTCTCCAATAACAGGTATCGAGGTATAGTTCTCGATCTCACTACGGAAAAGGATAGTTCGGTTAAGTCCTTCTTTGATCGCTACCACTCCAAGTGCCAGTGCCAGGCCCGACAGTACGCAAATCATAAATATAAGCAGTTTGTTAGGACTAACTGGTTTTTCAGATGATTCCGCATGGTCCACCACTCTGCTATCTGAAACGGTAGCACTCTGGCTTAAGGCTGTTTCTTCCCTTTTCTGCAAAAGAAACGCGTAATTATCGGAAATGGTTGCTCTGTTACGGCTGATTTCAACGAGTTTACGTTCTTTTTCCGGCATAGCCCTTAGCTGGGAAGAATACCGGCTGTTATTGGAAGAAAGACTATTCCGGCTCGCTACCAGATTTCTTTTCTGGCTGGCGATATTATCGATGATACTGGGTTTGATCGAATTGATCTGATCCCGTAAAGAAATTAAAATGGGGCTATTTTCACCAGTTGTTGTTCTTAGTTTTTCATATTGCGACTGTGCATCGTATAATTTGTTGATTAAACTAGCCAGCAGCGGATCGTCAATTCCTACACTTGAAGGGGTGATTCCTGCATTTGCACCCCTAGAATTAACATAGTTCTCTACTTCCCTTAATACGGAAAGTTTGAGTTGGATTTCATTTACCTTCTGGTCACTGGTTCCGACACTTTGTAAATACTGGGCTCCCTGAGCGTTCACATCTACCAATCCCTGGGCAGTACGGTACGACTCGATACTGTGCTCCGTAGAATCCAGCTGACCTTTCACCAGGGCAAGGCGCTGGTCTATAAATTCAAGCGTATTGTCTGCTAGGGAGTTCTTATCATTCACTGCCGCACGGTCGTATTGTTTCACCAGTTCATTAACGATCAGGATCCCTCTTACCGGCTCCTCATCTTTTAAGGATATGTCAATAACGGTGGATTGTTTATTAGAAGGGGTGATCGTTAACTGCTTGTTCAGGAAGGCAATGACTTTTTTCAATTCAATGATACTGAAATATAAGGGCTTGTCATTGATAGCCTGCTTGGAGTATTTATTTGGTTGGAACCGAATCGTTCCCCAAATTGATCCTACCCACTGGTTCATCGGGTATTCTTTGCCATTAATGACCACCAGCTGCCGGTTTTTGTCAAAGGTAAAGTTCACTTTCATATCTTCCACGAGTGAATCAGGATTCTTGATCTCGATATCGATAGGAGACCTGGTGAAAGCCGGAACGGCATTTACTTTACCTTCTTCATAGATAGGGGCATACAAGTGCAGCTTCTTAACTACTTCTTTGAGTAATGTTCTTGATTTTACGATCTCTATTTCATTCTCCACGATCTTTTTGGAACCCAGTATATTCAATGATTCCAGAACTTTCGATTCATCTGTTCCTTTTTTCTCATCCTTGATCATTATGGATGCGGTGATCTCATAAAGGGGGACTTTGTACCGTACGATAGCATAGGCGCTGACAAGCCCTACCACCAGCATGATAATAAAAAGGGGCCAGTAAGGCAAGTACCTGAACAGAAGCTGGTTGACAATATTGCCATCCTGCTGGACTTTACTGTTTTTGGTAATTTGTAAAGGACTCATAATAAGTTTAATTTGTTTAAAATACCCTGGTCAGTATGATCGCTATTAAAGACAATGCACCGATCAGGGATGGCAGCAACTGCTGTGTACGGCTGGCTGAGGCCACTTTGGCACTGTTTGGCTCCACATAAATCACGTCATTCGATTTCAGGTAGTAGTAGGGAGACGAAAACAATTCATTGTCATTCAGATTAATCCGTTTGATAAGTTTGCTTCCTTTCTCTTCCCGTATCAATAATACGTTATCGCGCTTCGCATAGATTGTCAGATCACCTGCAAGACCGATAGCTTCCAGCAAAGAAATCTTTTCATTAGGCACAGAAACCACGGTAGGACGGGTAACTTCTCCCAATACCGTAACCCTGAAGTTCAGATACCGGAGAGTAACAATAGGTTCTTTTAATAATCCTTTTTCTAAAAGAAGCTTTGTAAGCATTTCTTTCGCTTTTTGTTTGGTCAGACCTGCCACCAGCACATTGCCAAGACCTGGAAACTCCACATTCCCATCCTGATTGACAAGATAACCAGATGCGGGAGCAATATTACCGGAGGACGAGGTAACATTTCCTCCTAATGTCATTAAGTTTGGTGCATTGTACATGGCAGTAGCTTCCGGATTGGGACTGGACACAGTAATGCTGAGGATGTCACTTTTCTGAATAACAGGTTCAAGACTGCTCATGGAAGAGGGAATTAGCCCTTCACCGACGGTATTGAAGTACGTTACTTTTTTAGTATTGGTACAACTAACCGTTAAAAGGGCTAGCCCTGCTAAAATCAGACTGATGAAGGAATGCTGAGCTGTGATAATACCTGTTTTCATAGATGCTTTTACTGAATATATATCTTATTTATAATAAGCGTGTGTGACACGGTTTCTCAATCCAAAAGAGATAGAATCTGAATCAGCTACATCTATTGCAGGATATCGTATAATAGCAGTTGCGAAAGTATACTTTTTAAGCGGCAAATCAAAATTTGACCAGCCATTATTTATCAATATACACACGTTTGCCACTATCCGTATCTGCAAATGCAAAGTCCGCACCAATTCTTTCTCACTGGTATTAAGAAATGTATAACTCTTTAACGCTCTTAATATTGTTTATTACTACATTATCCTGCCAGTTTATAAAGGATCCCGGTTCCCTCGTCCTTTGTACATGTTTACCCAGGCATTGTTCACTCCTGATTCTGGCATAATGCTCTCTCCTGTGAAACCAGATCCCTGACAGATGGAAGAGCCGTCTATAGAAAACATCGTCATTGAAAAATCCTTTTTTTTATTATTCTATTAACTGAACTGTAACTCATTTTTTTGGTTTAATTTTCTATACCGATGGCACCCCCTCCTACGGATAGCATTTATTATTTATTTACTTATTAAAAACGGTTATGAAAACAAATCTACGCGGCACATTATTTTGTGGTCTGGTGATGCTCTTTGCAGCAAACACAACGCAGGGACAGGTATCAGGCAATCCGAGAATTAAAAAAATGCCCGGGGCACAGCCTGGTATTCAGAAATCCTCATCGATCCTGAGCAAAGACCTGATTAGCCTTTACGAAAGTAAAAATCCAGGAGCCAGACGGGCCGCAGGAGCAGGACCAGGCAATGGAATGAATAATTTAATCCAGGTGAAAGGCGACCGGGTGATGCTGGATGTTACCTTCAAGGGGGATGAACAAAAAGCAAGAGCAGAGCTGCGTAAACTGGGTTTTGAAATTAAAGCGGTTTATGGAAGGATGATATCAGGAAGTGTACCTGTAACTACACTTAGGGAAATGGAATCTGCTACCAGCCTCAAATTCGTACGCCCGGCCTATAAACCTTTGCGGATGTCCGGATCAATGCACAACCAGTTGATGACCAGCGATGCCCGTGCGGCGGTAAAAACTACCCAGGTGATTAGCCAGGGAGATACTGCACAGCGTTCGTATATCGCCCGAAAAAAATACAAAGTAAATGGAAAAGGGGTAAAGATTGGTATCCTTTCAGATAGTTACAACAGCCTTGGTACTGCCGGTGCCGGTGTGTCGGGAGGAGAATTACCAGGTCCTGGCAATCCGTTAAATTATCGTAAATCTGTGGAAGTGCTGGAAGATTTTGAAGGTGGAACAGACGAAGGCAGGGCCATGGCAGAAATTATTCACGATGTGGCCCCGGGTGCAGCACTCGCTTTTACCACTGCTCAAAATGGACAGGCAGCATTTGCAAAGGGAATTGAAAACCTTGCCAGCGCGGGCTGTAAAGTAATCACGGACGATGTGATCTATTTTGCGGAGCCGTTTTATCAGGATGGTATTATTGCACAGGCGGTAGACAAGGTTAAACGGAAAGGAGTAGCTTATTTTTCTGCTGCTGGAAACAGGAGTGTCCGCTCGTATGAAAGCGATTACAGGGCCAGCAATTTTGCGCCTTTCGGAATAGATGCCGGAACTGCACATAATTTCAGCAAGCCAGGAGATGCACCGCTTTATTTTCAACCTATTTTTATCCCTACAGGAGGAACATTTATTGCATCTTTCCAGTACGATCAGCCATTTTATTCTTCGGGAGGAGATTCAGCAGATTCTGATTTTGATGTGTACCTGGTGAATGACACTGGAGCAGTAGTAGCCCTGGGAGGTTCTGATAATGTGGCCAGTGGAGATCCGGTGGAAGTATTCGGTTATGAAAATCCGGACTCGTTGAATAATACTTTTTACCTCGCTATTCTTAAATATTCCGGACCTGATCCTACCAGGCTAAAATATATTTTGTATGGTGATGGACAATTTTACCGGACCGCTCCCGCGATTCCCGGTGTGCTGGCGCCTACTATTGTAGGACATGCAAAAGCGGAAGGCGCCATTGCTACCGGTGCGGCATTTTATCTGGAAACCCCAGCTTACGGACTGGTGGACACCCCTTTGATCGAACCTTTTTCCTCGCGGGGAGGAGTTGCCAGTTATTTTACCCCCCGTGGAACGCGCATTGCTCCTGTTTACCGGTTCAAGCCGGAGATAGTTGCGCCGGACGGAGTCAACACCTCGTTTTTTGATCCTTTTGGCGGAGGAGATATTGCAGAAGATACGGATACCTATCCTAATTTCTTTGGGACTTCTGCTGCGGCACCACATGCTGCCGGAGTAGCTGCATTAATGATCGAAGCACAAAAATTAAAAACAATTACTCCTAACCAGATACGGGGAGAACTGTCATCGCATACATTCGATATGGACAACCCCGATACCCAGGGCTTTGATAAATGGTTTGATTTTGCCTCCGGAAACGGACTGATCAACGCGGAAGGTGCAGTAGGGGCTGTTAAATTTCCTGCAGTTTATATTAAAGATCTGAAACCCGAGTCTGTTTGTTCCGAAGATCCGTCCAAAGTGAGAAAATGGAAAGTCACTAATCCAAATCCATTTGAACTTAAGGCACACTGGTTTCTGGCAGGATTTAATCAATCGGGAAGGTTTACCGTTTCTCCAAAAAGCCAATATCTTTTTAGTACCAATACGGCCTACTATGCAAATAAAAAAGTGCCGAATATAGTAATAGTGGACTGGGAAGATAATTTTGGATTTACACGATTTAAGATTATCAAAAGCATCTCTGTTAAATGTGGTGACCTCACCATTGCATCGGCAAGCGAACTCGATGGTGACAATGAGATAGTGC
>JAYUXA010000127.1:0-7805 GCA_043753245.1 Chitinophagaceae bacterium | reverse complement strand
ACACAACGTTATTCATCATGCCTATACCAATATCGATGGCATTGATGATGACATTGATATTCAGCCTTGGATGCGCATGAGTTCTACCCAGAAAAAATATGCTTTACACAAATACCAGCACATGTACTTTTGGTTTTTGTATTCCCTGCTGTATATCTTCTGGATATTCGTTTTGGATTATCAAAAATATTTCAAGAGACAAATAGGCAATATGCCCTTAAAGAAAATGGAGCTTTCTGATCACCTGATCTTCTGGGGATTTAAAATCTTCCATCTCATTATTTTTGTGGTCTTTCCAATTTATACGATCGGGTTTACTTCCTGGATCATTGGTTTTGTAATATTCACCTGTGTCGCCGGATTTGTGTTAAGCCTGGTTTTCCAGCTGGCTCACACCGTTGAGCACACTGCTTTCCCGCAGCCGCATTCGGTGACGGGAAAACTGGATGATGAATGGGCCGTTCATCAGATAAAAACTACAGCTAATTTCGCAACTGATAATAAACTGGTATCCTGGCTGGTCGGAGGATTAAATTTTCAGATCGAACACCATTTGTTCCCAAAGATTTCTCACGTTCATTATCCTGCCATCAGTAAAATAATCCGTAAAGCCTGCGAAGAACATGGCCTGGCCTATATTGAATATCCCAAGGTTCGTTATGCAGTGGCTTCACATGTTGCGTTCCTGCGCGAGATGGGAAAAGGAAATTAGGGTTCTACTTCATTAAAAGCGCTTAACACTTAGATTAATTTTGTTGCCGTATGTCGAAAGTTAGGGTAGGATTGATACAGATGTCTGACTCTTTCTCAAAAGAAGAAAATATTAAAAAGGCTGTTGAAAAGATCCGGGAATCCGCTTCACAAGGTGCCCAGATCATTTGTCTCCAGGAGCTTTTTACTTCCTTATATTTCTGCGACACTGAAAATTATGATCATTTCCATCTCGCAGAATCTGTTCCTGGCCCCACTACCGCTATACTGCAAAATGCCGCCAAAGAATTGAACGTGGTCCTGATAGCGTCTTTATTCGAAAAAAGAGCTCCCGGATTGTACCACAATACCACGGCGGTGATCGATGCCGGTGGAGAATATATTGGTAAATACCGGAAAATGCATATCCCTGATGATCCGGCATACTACGAAAAGTTTTATTTTACCCCGGGTGACCTCGGCTATAAGGTATTCAAAACAAAATTTGCTACTATTGGTGTGCTGATCTGCTGGGATCAATGGTACCCGGAAGCGGCAAGGATCACTACACTTATGGGTGCCGAAATTTTGTTTTATCCAACTGCCATCGGTTGGGCTGCCGACCAGGAGGAGCCGACCAATATAGAACAGTATGGCGCATGGCAAACCATACAGAAAAGCCATGCCATTGCCAATGGTGTGCATGTGGTAAGTGTAAACCGGGTAGGTGTTGAACAGGATGGTCGTATGAAATTCTGGGGAGGATCCTTCGTTGCAAATCCATTGGGAACAGTGCTCGTTCAGGCATCTCATGACCAGGAAGAAATACTTGTTCAGGAATTGGATCTTCAGGCCACAGACCTCTACAGAACCCACTGGCCTTTTATGCGTGACCGCCGAATAGATTCTTACCAACCCATTACCCAACGATATATTGACGAAACGTAGATGAGTACCCTTAAAGATCTGGGATATTATTTTCCGGCCGAATTTGCCCCTCATGATGCAACATGGCTGAGCTGGCCCCATAAAGAAGCCTCCTGGCCAGGCACCATCCACCTTATCTTCCCAAAGTACGCACAGTTTATTAAGGAGATTGCCCTGCATGAGCGGGTGTGCATCAACGTTAATGACGAATCCATGCGCGTCCTTGCATTGGGTTATATCAGGGAAGCCGGGGCAGACATCAGCCGGATCCAGTTTTTTATTCATCCTACCAATGATGCCTGGTGCCGGGATCACGGTCCTGCTTTTTTAATCAATCCCGCTGCTAAACATAAAAAAGTAATCGTGGATTGGAACTATAATGCCTGGGGCAATAAATATCCGCCCTTTGACCTTGATGATACCATCCCTGCATCGATTGCCGGACATTATGCTATTCCGGTCTACTATCCTGGTATTGTTATGGAAGGAGGATCGGTAGAATTTAATGGAGCAGGTACACTGCTCACTTCCCGCTCCTGTTTGCTTAATCCCAATAGAAATCCCCATCTCAGCGAGAAACAAATAGAACAATATCTGCAGGATTATTATGGAGTGCAACAGGTTTTATGGGTCCCCGGAGGAATTGAAGGCGATGATACCGATGGACATATTGATGATACTGTCCGGTTCGTTAATACGGACACCGTTTTAACAGTAGTGGAAGAAAATAAACAGGATGAGAACTACACCCCGCTTCAGGATAATCTGAAGGCATTGAAGAAGATGCGCTTACCTGGTGGAAGACAGCTCACTATTCTTGAATTACCCATGCCTGACGCGGTGGTGGTGGAGGATCAGCGCCTGCCTGCTTCTTATGCTAACTTTTACATTACTAACGGATCAGTTATCGTTCCCACTTATCGCTGTGCAAAGGATGATAAGGCGCTTGGCATCATTGCCGGATGTTTTCCGGAACGGCAGGTGGTGGGTATTGATTCCACTGATATTATCTGGGGCCTTGGCAGCTTTCATTGTCTGAGCCAGCAGGAACCGTCTGTATAATTCCCCCGCAGCTGCATGTTTCACAATTACCTCATTAACTCCTATAAAGTTATGGGGTGAACGGATGATGAACAGTACCGCTCCGGGAGTCGGTAATTTTTATTATTTATTCATGAATAGCGACAACAGGAATGTAGCTGTGGTATGCCAGTTTTTTGGTGTGACTTGTTTTATATAAACCTTTCAGGAAAGAGTGTTTTCTTGGAACGGTAACGATCAGGTCAATTTTGTGATCTGCAGTAAAACTGCTGATAGCATCCAGGAAATCAAACATCCTGATAAAGTAAAATTCAGGGTTGTATTCTTTAAAGCGATTTTCAAGCCACGCTCTTTCTGATTTAAATTCTTCAGTCAGCTCCACATAGTGTTCACTGTCTACATTTACGATATGAAGGTTGGGTTTGAATATATCCAGCACCAACTGAACCTGTGCAACAGGTGTGGTCGATTTAACATTTTTAAAGTCACTCAGCAGCACAACATTTTCAATTTTTTTAAACCTGGCTTCAGGAGGTACGATGATCACCGGGCAAACGCCTTCACGTGCCATATTGAGTGCATTGCTGCCAATGAATATCTGTTCCAGTTTTGTAGCCCCGGTGATACCCATGATAACAATATCAATTCCATTGTGACGGATATAGCGTTCAATACTTTCTACAAGGGAGCTTCCTTCTTCCGCAACGTATTGAATCCGTACATCAGCTATTTCGTGTAATTCGATCTCAAGGTTAGCCAGGGCATTGTTAAGAATGATTTTCCGGTCATCATCCGTTTCTGTTAATGGTGACCCATCCGATCCTCCGGCAATCCTGTCGAAAACATTGTATAAAATAATGGTGGTGTTACGATCAGTTGCAGCCATTTCAACTGCATACCTGGCGGCATTTTTTGCCGTGTCAGAAAAATCGGTCGGAACGAGGAATTTTTTCATTTATACTATGAATTTTATTGCTGCAAAGTTAATGATAACTAAATATATGTTTTTTAAAACAACTCCGGCTGGTTGCCTTTGATTTTTTTAACCTCCCATTCCATCCTCACCGATTTATTAAAGTCGAATAATTTTACCCCTATTGCCTTCCAGCCCATGACCTCCACAAATCCGCTTAATTTGATTTTCTGTGTTTTGGCCAGTGTACCGCGTCCGGAACTGATAAGTATGGCAGGTTCTTTCTCACTCGTTACCGCCTGCAGCCGGTTGCCTTCGCCCTCTTTTATAAACAGGAATTTATTATGAAGGGTAGTGGTCTCGATCTTAAACCGCTTTACGGTAAACTGTACCTTTTCGTTATCCAGGTAAATGGCCGAAATCACTTTTTCAGGGTCAAATTTTTCAACGGACAACATTTTCTCTGCATCAAAACGCTGCGTCAGCTCGGTATTGGTGATCTGGTAATTACCATCATGGTAAACAACAAGAAGTCTGTCTTCCGCTTCAAAACTGCCCAGAAATACGCCTTTTTCTTCTTCGTTCAATCTTCCGAAACTTTTATCGAACCATAATTTCCGGCCGTGGAGAGTTGATTTTCCCGCTTCTTTGAATTTTACAGTACGGACCGGATATTTTGTTATCTGGTTGCCAAGTCCACCCCGGTTTTTGATCTCCAGTGTTTCAAAATAAAAGTCAAATTCTTTTCTACGGGCAGCAGCGGCAGGGGCCAGAATTATTTTTACCACTTCTGCTTCCCCATTCGCATTAATGGAAAAATAATGGATCTTACTTTTTTCGCTGCCTTTGGTAAGATCGTATTCTTTGTCTCGAGTGACACCGGTTACATTGAATCGTTTCGCAAAGCTGATACCTGTTTTTCCATCCAGGTAGATCATGTTATACGTTATGCGGTCATCATTTTTATGGAAGATCGCAATATGAATAATGTCTTTACCAATGAACGCCTTGTCGGATACTTTCACCACTTTCATCTTCCCTGATTTTGTAAACGCTATCATGTCATCAAGATCCGAGCAATCGGTTACAAATTCATCCTTTTTCAATCCTGTGCCAATAAATCCATCTGCCCTGTTAACATACAGTTTTGCATTGGCCATTGCCACCTGTTTGGCCTGAATCGCTTCAAACAATTTAAGCTCGGTTTTTCGTTCTCTTCCCTTGCCGTATTTTTTCAGCAGGCTTTCAAAATAGGCAACCGCAAATTCGGTAAGGTTGGAAATATTGAATTTTACCGATTTTATTTCTGCTTCAATATTTTTGATCTGAATATTCAGTTCGTTTATATCCAGCCTGTAAATTCTTCGTACCGGTTTTTCGGTTAGTTTCAGAATGTCTTCGCGGGAAATTTCTTTTTTAAGTTGCTTAAGAAAAGGAGTAAAAGCTTTAGCAATCGCCTGGATCACATTTTCCCAGGTTTCATGTTTTTTTTCCAGTTCCTTGTATATTTTTTCTTCGAAGAATATTTTTTCAAGCGATGTGTAGTGCCATTTATCCTGCAGTTCCTTCAATTTAATTTCGAGTTCCCTGTTAAGCAGATCGCGGGTATTGTCTACCGATACTTTCAACAATTCCTGGACACCAATAAACCTGGGCTTGTGAGCTACGATCACGCAGGCGTTAGGGGAGATGCTCACTTCACAATCTGTAAAGGCATACAGTGCATCAATGGTAATATCCGGTGAGATACCCGGAGCAAGATCTATACTGATCTCCACTTCTGCAGCGGTATTATCCGTTACTTTTTTGATCCTGATCTTACCCAGATCGTTCGCCTTGACAATGGAATCCATGAGTTGTGCTGTGGTTACCCCATAAGGCACGTCACGGATGATCAGTGTTTTTTTATCCAGCTCTTCAATTTTTGATCGTACCCGGATTTTACCTCCTCGTTTTCCCTCATTGTAATTGGTGGTATCGGCCATTCCTCCCGTTTGGAAATCAGGATGGAGGTCAAATTTTTTACCTCTTAAATGTTTTATCGAAGCGTCTATTATTTCACAGAAATTATGGGGAAGTATTTTTGTTGCCAGTCCTACTGCTATTCCTTCTGCACCCTGGGCGAGCAGTAGCGGAAATTTCATAGGAAGCGTTACCGGTTCATTTTTTCTACCGTCATAACTGAGCTGCCAGTTGGTTGTTTTATCGTTGAAGGCTACTTCCAGTGCAAATTTCGACGGGCGTGCTTCAATATATCTTGCAGCAGCGGCATCATCACCGGTGCGCACATCGCCCCAGTTGCCCTGGGTTTCGATCATGATGTCTTTCTGTCCGAGGTTTACCAGTGCATCCCCGATGCTGGCATCTCCATGGGGATGAAACTGCATGCTCTGTCCTATGATATTGGCTACTTTATTAAAACGTCCGTCATCCATTTCTTTCATGGAATGAAGAATACGGCGCTGTACAGGTTTAAGACCGTCCTCGATCGCAGGTACTGCACGTTCCAATATTACATAAGAAGCATAATCAAGAAACCAGGTACGGTACTGGCCTTCTACACCGATTTCACTGGTGGGTTGTTTCTGATCTGGGGTAGCCATAATTAATTTGTTTTCCGCTTCACTTCAAAATCCTTCATGTTTTTCATTTCTCCCTGAACGGCATATTCCTCTGTTGCGGCGATTGTTTTCAACCGCCAAAGCAGGTACACATAACCGGTAGTATTTTTTGCTTTATTGATAAACTGGTGAAGGATTCTGGATGCTTTTTGCCATTCTCCCGTAATATAATTCTGGAGCTCACTGTCATAGAATTCAATTCCGTGCTGCACCAGTTTTTTACCTCCTTCGAGCAAGCGAATGGGCTTGTCCTGTTCGCTTAATTTTTTCCATTCGTCCGGATCCACTTCAAATTCACCAAGGGTGATGGGCCTTGCCAGTTTTTTTGCTTTTAAAAATTCTCTGGCAGGTATGGTAGCTAGCCGGTCCGGATAAAATAAAGATCCTTTTTCATTAAAGAACGGCAGATTGTTCAGATATAATATAAACACCCGGCCTTGAAACGCTTTTAACTGGCTCATGAGCCAGTAATAACCGCTTACATCCTGATTATTCTGCGCTGCCCATATCCAGACCACTTCCTCAGCGTTCTGTTGCAGGTTTTCGATGAGCTCGTCAATTTGTTGCTGATCCTCTTTTATGCCTTCAGCCGGTTTGTATTCCATTTCTCCCCCTGCAAACACGTTGTTCCACCATTGTTTTCTTTGGATGATCCCATCGGAAACAGATAGATCATTAACCGGTCCCAATGAATAATCATCTCTTATCAGCACGATCTCTCCCCACAAACTTTCATCTAAGTTGATGGCCTGCTGTAATACAGCCACATCCGGTTCCTGAAATACGATATGGATCATTTAGTTAAGGATTAATTCTTTTTCCAACAATAATAACATCTCTTTCTATCTTATCCAGCTCAGCTATCCGGGGAAAGATCCCCCAGGGCTCAAAACCCAGCAGGAAAAATAGTTTTTTGCTTGGCTCGTTATGACCGAACAGGTATCCTAATAATGTTTTAATGCCCAGCCGGTCACATTGGTTCATAGCATGCTGTAAAATTAATTTACCCAGGCCTTTTCCCCTATGCCTTTCTTCAATATAAATACTGATCTCGGCAGTGCCCTGATAGGCTGGTCTTCCGTAAAAAGACTGGAAACTTACCCAACCGATTATACGGGTATTCTGTTCTACTACCCAGAGCGGCCGTTTTAAGGGTTCGTGTTCCTTAAACCAGGGAATGCGACTATTTACAGATACATGCTCGGTGTCGGCCGTTACCATTCTTCCTGCCACAGTGGAATTGTATATCTCCACAATAGCCGGAAGATCCTCGATGGATGCATCCCTGAATTGCAGTGTTGTCATTATGCCTGAATATTGATCTTGTCATCCACAAGATCGAGTTCTATTTTAAGATTATCAATGATGAATTCCTGCCGTTGCATGGTATTTTTACCCATATAATATTCCAGTGTTTGCTGAATATGTGTATCGGGCATGATCATGACTGGCTGCAGCCGGATATCCGCAGCGATGAATTTTGCAAATTCATCCGGTGATATTTCTCCCAGACCTTTAAAACGGGTGATCTCCGGTTTCGGCCCTAATTTGGATACCGCCCGCTGCTTTTCAGATTCATTGTAACAATAAATGGTTTCCTGTTTATTACGTAC
>JAYUXA010000126.1:0-3699 GCA_043753245.1 Chitinophagaceae bacterium | reverse complement strand
TCGTTTCTTCTCCATCCTTTTTTCCGAAATAAGAAGAGACATCCGGAAAAACATAAAATGCACCGTCCGGTTCCGATAATTTTAATCCTGGAATTGCTGAAAGTAGTTCGAGGACCCTCTTTTTTCTTGCTTTAAATTCTTCCAGCATTTCCCAGGTAGTGTCCAGGGAAGACGTCAATGCTACGATCGCTGCCCGCTGTGTGACCGCAGTAGCCCCGCTCGTAAATTGTCCCTGTAATTTTTCACAGGCTTTTACCACGGTGGCATTGGCGGCAATATATCCAAGACGATACCCCGTCATGGCAAAACCTTTACTAAGTCCGTTAATAATAATAATCCGGTCTTTTAGTTCATCGAACTGGGCAATACTTTCGTGCCGGCCTATATAATTTATGTATTCATATATTTCATCCGAAATAATAAATATCTGAGGATGTTTTTCAAATACCGCAGCAAGTCCTTTCAATTCTTCCCTGCTGTACACTCCTCCTGTAGGATTAGACGGTGAGGAGAAAATAAATAATTTAGATTGTGGTGTGATCGCCGCTTCCAGTTCTTCGGGCGTGAGCTTGTAATCGTTCTCTATTTTTGTGCTGACCAGCTTCACTGTGCCTTCAGCAAGTTTCACTATCTCTGAATAGGTAACCCAGTATGGAGTTGGTATAATCACTTCATCACCACGGTCCACTACTGCAAAAACAGCGTTAGCCAGACTCTGCTTCGCACCTGTGGAAACAATTATATTATCCGGTTTGTAATCCAGGTTGTTGTCTCTTTTGAATTTTTCGCAGATCGCCTGACGAAGCTCGGGATACCCTGCCACCGGCGGGTAGTGGCTCCAGTTCTCCTGAACGGCTTTAACCGCGGCGTCTTTAATGTGTTCCGGTGTATTGAAATCTGGTTCACCGAGGCTGAGGTCGATGATGTCTATACCCTGGCTTCTGAGCTCGCGGCCCATTTTTGCCATCTTTAAAGTTTCAGGCTCGCTGAAACGTTCCAATCGGGAAGATAACTGCATGGAGTTGGTTGCTTTTTTTTGAGTTGCAAATGTATCCTATCTTCGCAAACTCTAAAAAATAAACTCCATTCAATGAGAGCACTGGTTAGCATATTTGCTGCATTACTTATCCTGATATCCTTGTACCAGCTGTCTTTTACATGGTTCGTGAACAAACACGAGACCTCCATGAAAGAGAAAGCTATGCAGCAGGCAAGGCGCGTTTTCCCCGCGACCTCAACTAAATATGCCGGAAATCCTGAAGCGCAGGCGGCTTATAACGACTCTTCTGAAAATTTTTATTCCGACCGGCTGGCCCGTTTGCTGGACTCGACCAAGGACACCAAAATTACCTGGTGGGGACAGTCTTACCAAAAGGCCAAGGAAAGCGAACTGCTGCTGGGTCTTGACCTGCAAGGCGGAATTAACGTTACGCTTGATGTTGCACTGGAAGGCCTGATAAAAGGGCTCGCTAACAATCCTAAGGACCCTGTCCTGCTAAAAGCGATCGCAGAAGCACAAAAACGCAAACTGAACAGTGATGAGAATTTCATCAACCTGTTTGTTTCCGCTTTTCAGGATCAGAATCCATCCGTGAAACTGGCGCCCCTGTTTGCCAACACCAACAAAAACAAATTAAGTATCACCGCTTCCAACCCGGCAGTGGAGACGTTTATGCGCGACCAGGCTAATGCTGCAATGCGTCAGACCTTCCAGGTACTGACCAAACGTATTGATAAATTCGGTGTCGCCCAGCCGAATATCAGCCTTGATGAAAATAAAGGGATCATCACCGTAGAATTAGCCGGGGCTACTGATCCGGACAGGGTTAGAAGATACCTGCAGTCCACAGCCAACCTGCAGTTTTACGAGGTGTATACCCTTAATGATCAAAGCATGATCACTGCATTGCAGAATGCAGACAAGGCCCTTGAAACTGTTTTGTACGGTACTACCGATACTGCTTCCATAAAAGATTCCACCGCAAGAATGAGTGACAGTGCCCGAAAAGCCAGTCAGGCGAACCCGTTGTTCCGCGTTATGGTTCCTTCCCAGCCTTACCAGGATCCGCAATCCGGCAAGCAGACATTCGGATCTGTTATCGCCCGGTCACTGATCAGGGATACTTCCATAGTAAACGGCTATCTTAATAATCCGGCGATAGCGCAGAACTTTCCTGGCAACGCCAAATTTTTATGGGGCAAACAGGAAAGAGATGCTGATTCTAAATTGCTGAACTTCCTGGACCTTTATGCTATTCAGACCATTCCCGGCAAAGAAGGAGCACTGATCGAAGGTGGAGCAATAGAAAGTGCCGACCAAAGTTTCGACCCGGTTACCAACGATGTACTGGTTAACATGAGCATGAACCCCGCAGGAGCAAGAACCTGGGCTCAGATGACCGACAGGTCTGCTAAAGAAAAGAGACCCATAGCGATCGTGCTGGATGATATCGTTTACTCTGCTCCGGTAGCAAGTGAAAAGATAGAAGGTGGAAATTCAAGGATCACCATGGGCAAAGGCTCCAAAGGAAATACTCAGCTGGTGGTAAATGAAGCACAGGATCTTGCAAATATCCTGAAAGCAGGGAAACTGGATGCTCCCGCCCGAATTGTTCAGGACCAGGTAGTTGGACCAACACTTGGACAGGATGCAGTTAATGGAGGTATTCTTTCTTTCTCTATTGCCTTTGGGGTAATCTTCCTGCTGATGCTGGTGTATTACAATACTGCCGGTATCGTAGCCAATATCGCCCTTATCTTAAATTTATTATTTACTGTCGGAATCTTAAGTGCCCTGCATGCCACACTTACTGCTCCGGGTATTGCCGGCCTTGTACTGACAATAGGTATGGCCGTTGACACCAACGTGCTGATCTTTGAACGTATAAAAGATGAACTGGGAAGGGGAAGTAATCTTCAGCAGGCTGTAAAACTGGGATACGCCAGATCACTGCCACCAGTGCTGGACGCGCATATTACTACCTTACTAACCGCCATAATCCTTGCGATCTATGGTCTCGGTCCGGTGCTGGGATTTGCTACTACCCAGATTCTGGGTATTATCCTGTCACTGTTTTGCGGAATACTGGTATCCCGTTTGATTACTGATTTTTACACTACCAAAGACAGACATTTTAAATACTTCACATCTGTTTCCAGAAGAATTCTGAAGCATGCCAATTATGATTTTATCAAGTACAGGAAATATGCTTATGTGGTTTCTGTGATCGTTCTGATACTTGGTGTCGCTTCTATTTTTAACGGATTTAAGGAAGGCGTGGAATTCAGTGGCGGCCGAAGCTACATTGTAAAATTTGACAAACAGCATAAGGCCGACGATGTGCGGAACGTTCTCCAAAAGGTATTCAATAAATCACCTACTGTAAAAACCTATGGTCCTAACAATGACCAGTTCGATATTACTACTGATTACCTCATTCAACAGGAGGGACGCACGGCAGACTCATCTGTGCTGACTACCCTGTATACCGGTCTGAAACCATTGTTACCAGCAGCCGTTACCAGAGAACAGTTCGCCACGCAATATATTCAGGGATCGAAGAGAGTAGATGCCACCATTTCAGATGATCTGAAATCGGGAGCTAAATGGGCTACCTTCTGGTCGCTGCTGATCATCTCTTTGTATATATTTGTTCGTTTCCGTGACTGGAGATATTCTCTGGGTACACTGGTTTCGTT
>JAYUXA010000125.1:0-7832 GCA_043753245.1 Chitinophagaceae bacterium | reverse complement strand
TGGCACCGATTCACCCTCAGCTACCAGTAGTTGCAATTTTCCATCTTGTGTTTCTACTACTGATAACAGTGTAACGGGACCATTTTTTACCCTCATCTTATTACATCAGTATTTATCGTGTACTGTTCAAAATGGTACACCTGTTTTTCATATCCATTTTTTTATAACGAGAGGCAATTAAAAGGCATTTATTGAATTATATAAATCCAGATCGTGCATTTAAAAATAAGGAGAAAAATATATTTTCTGATGTTGCTAAATTTTAAATCTCATTATATCCGGTGGTTCATATATTCAATAGTTTAGCATATCAACGATCATAAGAATTTATTAAATTAAACCGTTTTCAGTACCTTAATTTGGCGAGCAATAATTTTTTCATAAAAAGATTTATTTCCCATTGGCTTTCAATGGGCGCGTTGTCATTTGTTTTAGTCCACATGTAAGGCGGCGGTCCAAATTCTGTGGTGATGGTGAAATACTTAGCGTTTAGTGACTTTTGGTAAGCAAGAATATCTTCCCAAATACGCAGAAAGAAATTAACTGGTTCCTGCCATGCCGCAAGTCCAGGGTGTGGTATCTGAGGCCCTTGTGTATAGCCAATTCTTGCATGAATATGCGTTGTTCGTTTAATTGCTTCTTGCATAATTATCGAACAATGCTCCAACCAGCTTTCAGTTACACAGGTCCAATGCGAAAAATCAGCTGTTATTTTCATGCCTGGTCTTTTTTTAAATAATTCCATCGCATTATAAGGACTGTATCCTATCCGCCCCCTGTGCGTTTCATGCGCTACAACAATATTATGCTTCACTGAAAATTCTTCCACGGTATCTATCACTCTTAACTGTTCATCTGGTGAAAAATAATCTCTGCCGGAATGTGAGTTTATTAAAAGCGGATTGCATTCCATTGAAAGCGATAAATAATACTCTAATGATGTACAATATTCTTCAATGGTATTTCCATTGGCCTGGTGCTGATGGCTAACAATTGCTAAGTCGTACCTGTTCAGGAGAGATATGAACTTTTTCTTTTCAGTGGTATCTTCCGGCACCCAGGTATCTATACCATCATAACCCGCTTCTTTCACTTTTAAAAAGAATTCTTCCAGGGGCAAATGTTCACTGCCCCATTGCGTACAAAGTATTAGCAGTTTCATTAGTAAATTGCTTTAGCTGCTGAGTAAATTAATGGATTTTGCAGTTCATCGTTTAGCAAGTCTCCCTCTTTTAATGCCGCTACCTGCTCATCCGTCAATATATTTTTTATACCGTTAAATACAGCCCCATC
Organism: Chitinophagaceae bacterium; assembly: GCA_043753245.1. GTDB lineage: Bacteria > Bacteroidota > Bacteroidia > Chitinophagales > Chitinophagaceae > Flavitalea. Next base: position 6,539 of record JAYUXA010000125.1, on the reverse strand, counting down.
AGGCATATACGCACAAGTCATTGCCCTTCGGAAACCATTGGTCATATTAGCTCCTGCACCATGAATAGTTAATCCGTTATGAAAGGAACAACTACCTGCTTTCATAGGCACTGCAACCGATGGCGATTTAATAAATTGCGGATAAAAATCAAATACGGCATCCATGTTTTTACCAATGCCCGGATTATCAAAACTGGTTTTGGAATAAGATCCGGGAATAAAATACAAACAACCATTTTCATAAGTTGCATCATCCAATGCTACCCAGATGGATAATGCCCGCCTGTCACTAAATGACCAGAAAGGGGTATCGAGATGCCATGATGTTGGATTAGCCCAGGGACGTTTTATCAAAGCCTGGTCGTGCCATATCCTGGTTCCTTCCCAACCGGCTAGGTCAGCCACCATTTTTCCAATATTTTTATCCAGCATTATCTTTTTTACGTTCTCATCTGTTTGCCACAGGTTTTTCACCTGCCCAGTACCAGATGGAAATAAAGATACAAAAATCAAAAGATCTGTTAACCAGCACCACCATTCCGGTAAAAGAAATAGCCTTTGATCTCAATTTTGAATCGGTAAGTTACTTTGTAACTTTTTTTAAATCCAAGACGGGCATGTCGCCGACTCAGTACAGGAATAAGGTTCATGGGAAGAATGAGTGAAATTATGCTTTAAGTAGCCAGCTATAATAAGGAATTGCCATCAAAATTGAATTTTCCAGATGCTGGTAGCCAGCTTTGCCAGATGAGCTTGACGGCTTTTAATATTCTGTGGTGTCCATTGATGGTCAATTATTTTTTTTGTAAGTATAAATTTGCTGGTTAAATAGACACTTTTTTTAACCTCAAAAACGTTATCAGCAGCTTCTTTATTATTTTTAGAAGCTTCCAATAATGTTAGATTTCCTAACATAAATACATTTCGGGCAAACTCATCTTCATTAAATTCTGCATGCCAGGTTTCCGGATAACTTTCCGGCAAAATATGCTCAATTGTCCCACTGTCTGTTTCAAAATCATAAAAACTACCACCATTTTCCTGACCTTCCAATTTGTATAAAGTATATCTTACCAGTTTTTTATCTATAGAGTTATTAGTATTAAACTGTTTTAATGAAAAATAATTTCTAAACTCTTCATCATTAACGTATAGTGGCTTTAAGTCGTTAAGTATAGCTGTACTATTTGAGCTATCCTGATTATATAAATTTATCGCTGCTTTACTGTATGTTTTTTCCAATTCGTTCGTTTGCATTTTAGAAATGACACTATAACGATAAGAAATTACTACTATAGACTGCAACAGACGTGTTATTTCAGCATTGTTCAATTTTGATAAAGCAACCATTGCTAATGGTTTCCATTGTATTACTTTAAAAGCTCTTAAAATACTTATCGCACTTCGGTTTTCTTTGTCCGTGTTCCAAATTTCATCATCCGGATTGCCTAAAGCAATATAGTTATATGCATAAAATTCAATATTGTCCAAAAGATTAAATACATCCGCGCCGGTTTTTACAAAATGTTTTAATTCTTTGAACAAATATTCTTTTGTCAGTTGTTTTCGGGTAGCTAATAAATAATATCGCAGAAAATTAGGAAATTCCTTTAATCCTATAGCATCAATAATTTTTTTCCACTGTGTTTTGATCTGCTTTAAATCAGTTTCACTTTTAGCAACCTGAGAAAACAGGTAATTTTTTAAAAGATCGGTCGAGGTTAGTTCTACGCCTCTCGAATTTAGTGTTTCGAATACGGTGTATGCATTTAACTCATCCTCCACAGTTATTTGTATAAATATCATTAATTCACCTACAACATTATTCAGAAAGGATGCATACTCACCGCCATTATTTTTCTTAAACCTTCGTTCTATCTTTTGTTTATAAAATTGGTAAGAATTCCACATTAATCCTTCAGAATCCGATAATTTTTTAATATTAACAGGGTCTTTAAACCCAATAAGCCTATTTTGAAAAAATCCATCATTATTTTCATTTAAAAAAAGCTTGCTGGAATAACTTAGAGATGTTGGATCTTTTTGTCCAATATATTGTCTCATTAAAATATCAATCCTTTCTTTATTTTCTGATATTTCAATGCCTCTGTCAGCCAATTTTTGGATAGCATCGATAACGGCTAACGTTATTATGGTAAGAGTTGTAAATCTTTGCTGCCCGTCTATAATAGAAAATTCTTTCCCAGTCGAACTCTGCAATACAACTGATCCCATATAGTGTGCACTTGCTGTTTCAGCAGCTAATTCAATATCGTTCCATAAATCTTCCCAATTATCCTGTTCCCAGGAATAATCACGTTGAAACTGGGGTACTCTGTAAATTTTACCATTACCTAAAATTTCATTCAGATTTACGGTTTTTGTATCTAATAAATGCCCGGTTGCCATAGTGATTATTTATTTATACTCCGCCATCACTTATAAAATCCTGATCAGTGCTACTATCTTCAGCGACAGTAAAAAAGATGTTACCTACACGTAAAATGTATCCGACAGGTTCCTTGCAACGAAAGCCATTAGTTTTCCATATGCATCACTCGACTTAAAATAACACCAGTAAGAAAAAAATTGTTGGTTGTCTTTTTTTGTCTAATTTACTTTTAAATCGCCAAAGCTTGCCATATAATTATTCTTTATATGAGGATATTGACCTCGTGGAAATGATCCGTGTAGATCATGACCAGATGGCCTTCCAGGAGATTTACATACGCTACGTCGATCCTTTATTCCGGCTTGCATTTCAAAAAACAAATAACAAACAGGCATCAGAAGACATCGTCCAGATCACATTTGTAAAATTGTGGGCAAGAAGAGTGAACCTTAAAATCATTTACAGCCTGAAAGCTTATTTGTACACTTCCGTCAAAAACAATGTCATCACGTATTATTCGAGGCAGTTGTCAAAAAAAACAATCAGCCTTGATCTTGTTCAGGAAGATTTATTTCCTATTGATTCCATACAGGAGCATATAAACTATTCGGAAACCCTTGCGCTTTACAGCGAGTCGTTAGCAGCGCTGCCCGACAAGTGCCGCGAAGTATTTGTATTGAGCAGAAGTGGCTATTCTTTGAAAGAAATAGCACAGATACAAAACATTTCTCCAAAAACTGCTGAAGTACATATCAGCAAAGCACTGAGATATTTGCGGAAAAAAATGAACGGCAATATCCTTTTGCTGCTCCTGTTTCTTTTTATCTGAATTTTTTTTTCGTTAGCGTAAGGGATGGAGGAAGTTTTTGCGTCTAACAGACAGTACCCACCATGATTTAATCCCTTTTTGCAATGAACCCATCGCCTATTCATGCCGAACACCTCGAAAAATACCTGAAAGGAGTATGCACACCTGAGGAGAAGCGATTGGTGGAAGACTGGTATTTTGAATTAGATAAAAACGCGGATACAGGCTCAACACAAATGCCTTCTTTCGACAAAATGAAGTTGCTTCATAAAATACAACAGCAGGTTGCCAGCCTTAACGACCTGGAGGTGGCTGATGTAGAAAAATATGAAACAGCTGATCCGGCAAAAATTATACGTTTTTCAAAGCAGTTTGCCTGGATAACAGGGGTGGCTGCTATTTTTATTGCCGTTTTGGGGGTTGGTCTTTATTTCCGCACACATAGTGATTATGATTCTTCTGAAACAGTAAAAAAATCAGAGCACATTTTACTTTATAATAATACAGCCGCCATTGTTGAAAAAACACTTCCTGACGGAAGCTCCGTTTGGTTAAAGCCGGGGTCTAAATTAACGTATGAACGTAAAAATGAAGCATCCAACAGGGAAGTGACCTTTACCGGAGAAGCTTTTTTCGATGTTGCCAGGGATGCTCAGCATCCCTTTATTATCCATGCCAATGAAATGAATATCCGGGTTTTAGGAACTTCTTTTAATGTAATCGCCCTCCCTACAAGCAGAACATTTAAAGTATCTGTAGTTACCGGGAAAGTTCAGGTTACAGGACAGGGTAAATCGGGTAAAACAGAATCTGTTTACCTAACGCCAAAACACCAGGCGAGCTTTAATCTGAGTTCACAAAAAATTGTGCAGACCGAAATAAGCGACGTTCAGCTTAAAAAACAATATTGGAAACCTTTCAGCCTGAGTTTTAGCGATGCTACAATGGATGTGGTAGCTGATGAGCTGCAGAAAGCGTTTCAGGTAAACGTTCAATTTTCAAATACCGATATAGCCAGGTGTCATCTTAAAGTAGATTTCAATAATCAGCAATTACCCGAAATTATTAGCCTGTTAGAGAAGTTACTGGATGTGAGCTGTGAACTGGTTGATGGCAGCACTTTGAAGATAACCGGAGAAGGATGTTCTGAATAAACTTTTATTACATACATACAAAACAACGTAAAGCTATATGAGAAAAAAACTTCCCCCCGATTAAAAAAATCAAGGGTGTTGCAAGCACCCCTGACCAAGACTGATATGATCCTGTCCCAGTTATCAAAAAAGACAGGATTTCGCTGTACACATTAATTCACCAGTCCAACTCAAATTTATGAGAAAAACTTCATTGAACAAGCATCAACTGCTTTTCATTATGAGAGTATGTATTTTTAAGTTTATATTATTGCTTGTTACTTCTTCCTTCCTCTTCGCGAATGAAGCCTCGCCGCAGGAAACGCTGGAACGCCAGATTACGGTGAACGTTAAAGACGTAAGTTTAAAAATAGCGCTTGATAAGATAGAAGCGGCTGCAGCAATTAAATTTTCCTATAGCAGGAACATTATTAATTTAAACCAGATTGTTACCTGCACTGCAAAATCTGAAACGCTTGCAAAAGTATTACAGCGCTTGTTAAAGCCTCTATCCATTAACTACCAGGTGGTGAAAGACCAGGTTTTGTTGTACCAGTCGAAGAAAAAACGCACCAACAGGTTTGAACCTGCAGAGAGCGTAATTATCGCTGAAAAAGAAATCACCATTAAGTATGTTGCTTTTCAGGGAAGGGTGGTTTCCAGTATTACCGGGCAGGGATTGCCTGATGTGAGTGTTTTAGTAAAGAACACCAATATTGGTACAACTACAGATGCCAATGGTTCATTTGTGTTAGAACTTCCAAATCCCAATGCGGTACTGATGCTTAGCTATATAGGCTATCTATCAAAAGAGGTTCCGGTAAACAATCAAAGCTTTTTAGAAATAAAGCTGGAGCAGGATATCAGATCGCAGGATGAAGTAGTGGTGGTGGGATATGGTACACAAAGAAGCAGAAATGTTTCCGGAGCCGTGGCAAGGATAAGCTCTAAAGAAATTAATCAGGTAGCTATAGTAAGCGCGGACCAGGCTCTTTTAGGTCGTGTGGCCGGTGTTCAGGTGAGCCAGAACTCAGGCGAACCAGGAGGTGAAATTTCTATACGGATTCGTGGTATCGCTTCTATAACCTCTGGTAGTGATCCGTTAATTGTAGTGGACGGTATTCCTTTATCTGTAAATATCAGAGCCATCAATCCCAATGATATTGAAAGCATTGATGTATTGAAAGATGCAGCGGCGGCGGCTATTTATGGTTCCCGTGCGTCTGCCGGAGTAATTATTATCACCACCAAGCGCGGTAAGGCAGGCAAAGTTGCTGTTAATGTAGACGCATATACGGGCACGCAGCAAGTGACAAGAAAGATTCCTGTTCTTAATGGCCCCGAGTATGCAAAACTGGCCAATGAAAATCTGGTGAATGGGGGCGAGGCACCCAACCCAGCCTGGGCAGATCCTGCTTCAATGCCTACTACAGACTGGCAGGATGCCATTTTTCGCAATGCGCCGATGAATAATTACAATGTTTCCGTTAGTGGTGGAAATGACAAGGCAAGAACGTTTTTGTCATTTGGTTATACCAAACAGGATGGTATCATTCAAAGATCAAACTATGAGCGATATACATCCCGCATTAATATGGATTATGATGTTTCCCGCAGGCTAAAAATTGGGGTGAACATTAATTTCAACTTCGATAGAAATCGCAATCCCACTACACAAAACACAGATGGAGGTGTACTCATTGGTGCGCCTAATGGAGTATTACAAGCAAATCCGACAGATCCCGTTTATACGACCACTGAAGGACAATTGGGAGATCATCTTTTTGGATTTCGGGGTTATGCTATGCGATCAAATGACCGCCCCACAGCATTTTACATTACCTCTAACCCAATTTGGAGAAATGACTATTATACTGAAATTACGAGGGGTGAAAATACCCAACTATTGTCTAATGCCTTTGGCGAGTTGGAACTTATTAAAGGACTTAAATTTAAATCGATTATAAGCTACAATATTTCCAATTCATTTGGTATTTACGGAAGCCCCTACAAATTGCCCACTGCCCTTGATCCACAATCAAATGCAAGTTACCAGGAAAGCTGGAGTAATGGCAAACAATGGAACTGGGTAAATACACTGAATTACGAAAGAGCTTTTGGAAATCATAATTTTTCTCTTTTAGTAGGAACAGATGCGTTAAAAGGTACGGGAGCATCCATACAGGGAAATGCAAATGGCCAACCT
>JAYUXA010000124.1:0-7842 GCA_043753245.1 Chitinophagaceae bacterium | reverse complement strand
GGTTCACCTTTATTCAAAAATATACCGGATTTATCAGTCCGGGCGTTTTTGCTATGTTCATATTAGGGATGTTCTGGAAAAGGACCACGGGTGCGGCGGCCATTGCAGGTGTAATAACAGGATTCGTTTTGTCTGTCGTATTTAACAATTACGCTCCTTCCTGGTTTGGAAATGAAACATTTTTGTACACCGCCTATCCCAATGGAAAGGGAGGATTTGAAATCCCCTTTTTATTGTGTATGGGGTATTCCTTCTTTTTCACAGTAGCAATTATGGTAGCCATGAGTCTTGCAGGTCCAAAAATAAATCCGAAAGCTTTCGAACTGGATAAAACCATGTTTAAGCTTGCACCTTCTACTTTGGCGTTGATCCTGGTGGTGTTGATTACTCTTTCGCTGCTGTATATTCGCTTTTGGTAAATGAATAATTTATATCAGTGCTATGGAATACCAATTTGTACAGTCTGGTACTGCCAGAATAGTATACCATGAAAGGGGAAGCGGAGATCCTTTAGTACTGCTTATGGGATTCGGGGCAGATGGAGGGGTATGGGAAAAACATGCAGCACACTATGAAAAACACTTTCGGTGTATCCTACCGGATAACCGGGGTGTAGGCAGATCCGATCAGCCCGCTGGCAGTTATACCACAACGATGATGGCTGCCGATACTATTGCAGTGATGGACCATGCAGGTATTTCTCAGGCACAGGTTGCGGGCATTTCAATGGGTGGTGCAATAGCCCAGGAACTTGCCATAAATTACCCTGAAAGAGTAAGATCGCTCGCATTGGTCAGCACCTGGGCCAGATTTAACAACTATGCCACAGTAGTGTATCAAAACCTTAAACATATTCGTGCAGCAGTGACTCCGGACATTTTTATGGAGCTGCTTCAGTTATGGTTATACGCTCCTCCTTTTTATGAAAAGTATATCCATGAGCTAAATAAAGCGGCGGTTGAACAACAGGAATATACGCAGAGCCGTAACGGCTTTGAAGGTCAGCTGGACGCCTGTATACAACATAATGCCATAGACAGATTACACCAGATCAAAGTTCCTGTATTAATTACAGTTGGCACTATGGACATCTTTACGCCACCGGAATTTTCTCGTGCTATTCATTCGAAAATAACCCATTCCGAATTCAGTGTATACCCCACGGGCGGCCATGTACATCACTGGGAAGACCTGAAGCGCTTTAATGATGAAACCCTTCATTTTTTTAATACTAATCGTGTATGACCAATATCAGACTGGCTTGTGAAACATATACCTGGCAAATGCCGGGAGAACAATATAAAGGAAGGCTGGAGCATATTATGGAAGTGGCTTCAAGAGCCGGATTCAAAGGCATTGAGCCCGATTCAAGCTTCCTTCATCACCTATCTGATCCTGCGCTGATGAAACGTGCACTCGATCAATATGCGCTGGAACTGCCCGTATTTTGTTATGTGGAGGATTGGAGAAATCCGCAGGAAACAGCAGCAGAAAAAAAACGCGCGGACGATTGGATTACCTTCATGACTCATTTTCCGGATGCTATCTTCTTATTGGTTCAGATGCCGGGAATAGACCGGCAGGATCTGCAGGAAAGACAGCAGAATTTATTAAAATGTGTAAATGCGATAGCGCGGAGGGCATCCGACAAAGGAATAGAATGCTCGTACCATCCCAATTCTCCTGCAGGATCCGTATACCGCACGGAAGAGGATTATAAAATTCTTCTGAACGGACTCGACCATCAGGTAATAAAATATACTCCTGACGTAGGGCATATTGCCAAGGCTGGCATGGATCCCATGGCTATTTTAAAACAATATCACCAGCAGATCAACTGCGTTCACTATAAAGATATGTACGCTGACGGGCGATGGGCGCCGATGGGAGAAGGGGTGATTGATTTTATGTCTCTTACCAGTTACCTGAAGTCTGTTCAGTTTAACGGTTGGATAGTTGTGGAAGATGAATGCGACAAATCCATCACCGATCCCGATTCCGTAGCCATGGAAGATGGGTTATACAACAAAAAGGTCCTCGAACCCCTGATTGATCATGTTTCTAAAATATAATTTATGAAATATCTTGTACTTATACAGTTTATAATACTCAGCGTTATAGGAATGTCCCAAACCAAAAAGCAGTGGGTAACCTATGATGGTTTTGATGGCCCCGGTAAAGGAAAACATATAGTATTCGTGAGCGGTGATGAAGAATACCGGTCTGAGGAAGCATTGCCCATGCTGGCCCGGTTGCTTGCAAAAAATTATGGGTTTTCGTGTACGGTATTGTTTTCTCTGGATCCGCAAACGGGAGAAATAGATGCCATGAATCTTTCCAATATACCCGGATTGCAAAACCTTCAAAAAGCCGACCTGCTGGTATTGTTCACCAGGTTTCGTGAACTTCCCGATGCGCAGATGAAGTTTCTGGATGATTATGTGAAAGCGGGAAAACCGGTTATTGGTTTACGCACGGCCACGCATGCCTTTAATTATAAGAAAAATAAAAACAATGTGTATGCGAAGTATGATTTCAGAAGTACTGTAAAAGGATATGAGAACGGATTTGGAAAATTAATCCTGGGGGAAACCTGGGTCGATCATCATGGACTTCATGGTAAGGAGGGGACAAGGGCTTTAATTAACGGCATTGAACAGGATGCTAAAAATCCACTCCTGAACGGGGTAAAAAATATCTGGACCCCAACAGATGTCTATACGGTTACGGCGCTTCCGGGAGCAAGCATTTTACTATATGGCCAGAGTACTGAAGGAATGACCCCTGATGCACCTGTAAACCTCGGTAAATCGGTTATGCCCATTGCATGGACAAGGTGGTACCAGGTTCCCGGAGGAAAGAAGGGAAAGGCATTCACTACCACGATGGGCGCCGCCGTAGATTTTCAAAATGAGGATCTGAGAAGATTACTGGTGAATGCTTGCTTTTGGGGCACAGGCCTGGAAAAGTTAATCCCTGAAAAAGCAAATGTAGAAGTGGCCGGGGAATATAAACCCACCATGTTCAGTATCGAACTTTTTAAAAAGGGATCTTTTCCGGATAATTACGAGTTGAAATAATCAGTTCATATTTTTACGAATTGTTGATTTGCAGGAACGGTCAGGGTTCGCCGATGCGGTACAGGTGTGGCATGAATGTCTCTGAAATGGGATGGCCAAAAAAAAGGTGACTACTCTCCATTAACGGAGATAATATAAATAATGGAACTGGCTTTCCGGTAGTTGGACAAGGCTTTCCTGTTTGACTGCAGCCCTCTCCACAACCCGTTAAGGATGTTCGATTTTCCGGTTTTATATTTCTCACTTAGTATGCTCACATAAAAACTATCGAACCACATCGGTTTGATGCTTTCGATACGGCATCCATGAGAGGTAATTAGTTGCTGCATAGCTGCAGGAGAAAAATGGTACAAGTGCCTGGGAACATCATACGCAGCCCAGTACGGACCATAACAGGCAGCATCAGAAGAAGTATAATTAGGTACAGCAATAATTATTTTCCCATTCTTTTTACACAAAACCTTCAGCTGCTCAATATACCGGTGCAATTCATGAACATGTTCCAGTACATGCCAGAGCGTAACGGCATCAAATGATTGCTCAGGGAAGTCAAATAAATGATCCTGGGATTTTAATTGCAGCCCATAAAGAGCAGCAGCCCTTTTTATGCTCTCCCCATCAGGCTCCACGCCTTCCACTTTCCATCCGGCCAGATGCATTTCATTCAGAAAAGCACCGGTGCCTGCACCTATATCCAGCAGTGTTCCTTTGGATACTCCGGTAATCCGTTCCACAAACTTTCTTTTTGAGACCAGTGTAAAATAACGAACCAGTTTGTACATCCGGTTTACGATCCCCTTTGAAGAGTTACTGTGAGATATATAATTATCAGACAGGTAGTATTTTCTTATAGCATCATTTTCAGGAACGTTTTGCGTGAACCGCAGGCAGCATCCGGCACATTGCCATATTTCAAACTGCTCCTGTGAGACGGTATGATCCCGTGCAGTAAACACTTTTTGCAAAGAGGAAGAACTGCACACAGGACAACGTGTATAATTGATCATTTGACCCGGATCGTTTGATGATTTCCAAACGGAGCATCTGATCCGTTTCTGAAGTAATGATAGAAAATGGCAACGAGTGCAATAGCTGAAATAATGAGTGCATAGATCCACCAGGATGCTTTCTCTTTATGCGTTTTATGGAGATACCCTGTCATTTCAGCAGTAGTGGTCTCCCTGTCTCCGACTAGCATCGTGTGGCGTGCATTAGACCGGATCACACGCTCAGCATGAACAGGTGTATCGAAGGTTTTAATTTTTGAGTAGGGCTCAAATAGAATTTCACCGGAAATATTTTTTTTCAATTCACCCACCCCCTCCAGTACAGCAGGCCTGGATATGGTGATCGAATTTTTCAGGGACATCGCCCATTTCTGGTAGTGAGTAGCGGCTTCGCTATCAGTGCTATTTTGTTTGACAGATAAATAGCGAAAAAATTCTTTTGATGGAACATCCACATATTTATCAAACCGGTAGTGATAAGAGGGCTCCAGCAACTGTTTATTGACAAAATCAGATTGCGCCGGTATTCGTTCCACATAGATCGTACCCAGACCAGGAATACTGAGACTTTTGTGTTGTAATAAGTAAGTACTGATAAATCGTGTCATACCTGGCAGCAGTGGTTTACTGATTAAATGAATATACAATACCTCCCAGGATATTAAATCCGAAAACTTCGTATTGGTTCCAGCGTTGGTATTTATTATTAAAAATATTATTCATCTGCAGCCAAACATTGAAATTTCTGGTAATCCGGAACTCTGCTCCTGCATTAACATCAAATGCCGGATTATTTTTCAATACTGCTCCATTTTTACCGCGGTAAACGGGTGAATCCCATGTCCACAATTCAGCCCTTAGAAAAAGGTCTTTAAAAACCTGGTACCTGATGGTGGTGGAAACCTCTACAGGAATCAGTCCCCACGCCCGTTTTTCAGACTTAGCATTGTAAATATTCCAGTTAAAGGATGCCTTTGCAATAAACTTTTCTCCTTGCCGGTATTCTGCTTCAGCATGCGTTTGAACGATACTCAGTTTATCCTCATAAATAATATTAAAGGTTTTTCCGTCCAGCGAATCGTTGATAAATAAGGCTATATTCCTGTGCTGCTGCAGGCCAACCTTACCGGAGTAACTAAAGTGGTCTCCCAGTGATCCCTTAAATCCGGCATACGCTTCATTGACCCTTTCATTTTTTAATGAATCCGGCTGGGCAAGCCATGGATTAATGGAAGCAAAGCGGGTATAAGATCCTTTATTATAGTATCCGATCAGGCCAAGTTGCAAAGTAAAGCGCTGGTCAGAGGTAGTAATATCTGCCATAATGTTTGGCAGCATGTGAAAATCTCCGCGGTCCCAGGATGGAATAAGCCCCGCCTGCAAATACAGATTTGGTGTCTTTAACAACACCGTTGGAGAAATATAAAATATATTATTATTTTCGGTTTTTTTTACTGCGCCATTATTTCTGTAGTTCGTTAAATCTGCCGTAGCTCCCAGATTAAAGGCAGTGGTTCTGCCGAAATTTTTGGATACGGGCATGGTGAACACCGTGTTGGCCTCGGTAGCTTTTGGGGTATGGTTATCCGTTAGTACAGATATGCGCGCTGAAGGATGGAAACTTAAACCGAACTCAGTAGGAACAATGTTTCTAAGACTCACACGCCCCTCTATGGTTTGAAACCGTTGTTTCAACTGGTCTTTTGTAAAGGATAAGGTATCGGGCCGGTAACCATATAAAAAGTAATCATCACTAGTAAATCCCAGCCCCGCATTCCATTCCAGGTTGCGCGGTGTTTTATAGGTCAGCATAGCCCCCACTTTTGTTAGATTATTTTTCTGGAACGGTTTGTCGCCTTTTGAATTAAAATAATCTGCAAATACATTAACAAAAGTATTCTCCCCATCTCCAAAACTAAACCCTGCTTTTAAATAAGGCTGGTGGATGTTTCCGATTCCCAGTTTAATGAAATTACTATATCCCCAGTCTGTAACGGAATCCGCATCCATAGATACCGGTTTAAGGTCAGCAGGCTGATAAGCGAACAATAAGTTTTCGGCTGGAATAGTATAAATAAGTTTCGGTTTTGAAGTGTCCACCATTGCAGGTGCTGCATTGAAATTTACTTTTGCCGGTTCGCGCAGAACCGGTTTAAAGGTAGAAGTAATATCGATGGTCCTTCTTTTTGAAGTATCCTGAGCGGACCCAGCCTGCGCAGTAACGCCCAGCACGATCACGATTAAAATCTTTTTCATCATGGTATATATTTCTTATTCCACCTTACTCGCCTTTCCTTCTTCTTCGGTGATTTGTTTTAATTTTCTATCTGCTTCCTGCCTCAGATCTTCCAGTTTCGCATTGTCTGCAACACTTTTGTAGGTGGCCTTTGCATTGAAGTAATCTTTCTGCTTATAATAAAGATCTCCCAAAAGAATATATGCCCTGGTTACCCATTCTTCGTAGGAACCTGATTTTTTAATTACTTCAAAAGCTGCTTTTTCCGCGTCTGCAAAACGGCTTTGTGCAAAATAGGCATTGGCAATTTCATATCTGGCTTCGGCACCGTAAGCCGATTTGCTGGATAAAGCCACCAGTCTGTAATTGGTAATGGCAAGTTCGTATTGGTTATCCAGTTGCGCGGATTTTGCAATGGCCATATTGGCCAGCACCTTATCATCTGAGCCTGCACTTTTTTCTGCAAGCAGGTCTTTAGCATTGGCTACCGCACTGCTCCATTGCTGTAATTGGTACTGACTTCTTAACAGTCCCCGCATGGCTTCCATACGCGACTCCTGATTGCCCGCAAATTCCTTTAAGCGTTGAAAATATTTTTCTGCATTTTCGTATTTTTTCAAATCAAAGAAGTTGATCCGGGCTGCAAGTAATAAAGATTTTTCGCCGAATTTGTGCGGAACCCTATCCGCCAGCTCCTGGTATCCTTCAACCGATTTCTGAAAATTCTTTTGGTTGTAGTAAATTTCACTTTTATAATACAGTGCTTCAAGTGCGTATTTTCCTGATGGAAATTTTGAGAGATAATCTTCAAATTTCTTTACTGCAGCAATGAAGTTTCCGTTATTGAACTGGACCTCCGCTTCCTGATACGCCAGTTCATCTTCCTGGGAGGAAGAAATATCCATACCCATGCTTCTTGCGAAGTTTACATATTCCGCGGTACGGCCCTCGTCCACATAAATAGTCTTCGCATTATCAAGGGCAGACTGTGCTTCCGGGGAATTCGGGTACTGCTTCAGAAGGGCTGTATACTGATTCAGCGATTCTTTATTATTATCCAGGTTATAATACGAGATACCCAGTCTGAGATACGCTTTTGGTTTGAGTGAACCATTGGGATCGCTGATCACATTTTTAAGGAACGGAATAGCTTCTTTATATTGTTCATTGGATAAATAGGTATTTGCAATTTCCATATTCACCTCAGGCCGCAATGGAGAGGAAGGATATCTTCTGGTGATAGACGATAGCAGGGTGATCTTGCCGGTTCCACTGCTTACTCCTGCGATCATGGCTTTTTGAAAAGTGGCATAGTCGGAGGCAGGCCATGAAAAATCAAGTACTTTACTATACATGCTTTCTGCTTTCCGGTAATCTCTGTTCATATAGTAACAGTCTGCGCTACGCAGATAGGCATCCCGTTCGATCACCGGAGAGTTAACTTTAGGCACTGTTACGATCTGCTCAAAAAATCCTGCAGCCTGCTGGTAATTTTCTTTTTTCAGAAAAGCATATCCAA
>JAYUXA010000123.1:0-7846 GCA_043753245.1 Chitinophagaceae bacterium | reverse complement strand
GACCGTAAGCCAGAGAAGGTCCTTTGCCACATAATATATCCCCTTCAATGATTTTACTTACCATCGGAGTGTGGGTATCATGCGTTACATCGGTTATGATAGCGATATTGGGCTTCAGCCTCCGGGCAATCATTTCTGCTCCGCGCAGACCAATTTCTTCCTGCACTGCATTGACTATGTACAAGCCGTAAGGAAGGGTTTTTTTATTTTCTTTCAGCAGCCGGGCTACTTCAGCGATCATAAATCCGCCTACACGATTATCAAATGCGCGGCCGATATAATTGCCGTAACTGATCTCTTCAAATCCATCGCGATAGGTGACCACAGAACCGATATGAACACCAAGGTCTTCTACCTGCTGTTTGGTTCTTGCTCCGCAATCCAGAAATAGGTTCTCCACCTTCGGCTGAGCTTCTTTGCTGTCTGCCGTGTTGATACGGGTATGAATGGCCGGCCAGCCGAAAACGGCTTTCACGTTTCCTTTTCTACCGTGTATGAATACACGCTGACTCGGGGCAATCTGGTGATCAACTCCACCGTTGCGTTTCAGATAGATCAAACCTTCCGCATTGATGTAATTAACGAACCAGCTGATTTCGTCCGCATGCGCTTCTATAACTACCTTAAATGCGGCCTTTGGATTGATAATTCCTACTGCTGTACCGTAAGGATCGACCATAGTGGTGTTCACGAAAGGTTTCAGATAGTCGAGCCATAATTTCTGTCCGCTGCTTTCAAAACCAACGGGAGATGGATTGTTGATATAGGTTTCTAAAAATTTTAAGGAATTGCTGGTCAGTAATGATCCCGTCCTGGAAGCTTTAGCCATTGATATTGTTCTTTTAAAAAGTGGTTGCTACTATTTTTTCGGTGGTTACCGTGTCGCTGACATTGCCTTCCCGGTCAGTCACAAATACTTTGAACACCATCGTGTCATTTGCGTCAGATGCTTCGCGAAGGATAGAATAGGGAATGTCGACATAAATTTCCCCTTGCGACTGAACCGGGAAATCTGCAATTGCATTTGCTGCAGTATCCACTTTATCGTTGGAAGATCCTGCATCAATAGGGATGATGTTCAGCCGGTTGCGTATCCAGGTCAGTGTGCCATTGCCCAGATCCCCTTCTTTATCTTTAAAATTCATAGTGATCCGGAGAGCACTCTCGTTTACTCCGAATAAGTTACCATTAATACCTCTAAGTGATAAAGACGGTTTAGTATTGCCCGTATCTTTACTGCAGGCAGTGAAAACCGTTACCATCAGCAGAAAAGCAAGGGATCTTTTTAACATACAAAAAGTTATAAATACAAATTTAACGGCTTAAGGATGAATAAACGTATATGAATTGTGAATTGGAAGATAAAATTTGGGATGTCCGCCCTACGGATTTTGAAACGCTTGCGCTGAGTATTTTTCGGTATCAATACCACCAAATCGCTGTTTACAAGTTGTTTGCAGATGCCACCGGCAAATCGCCTGATGCAGTGCAGACCATGGAACAGATCCCTTTTCTCCCTATTCATTTTTTCAAAACACATAGCGTAATCGCTGCCGGAATACAGCCGGAAATAATTTTTGAAAGCAGCGGGACCACCCACACCGGCAATAGCCGTCATATGGTTCGGTCACTTGCAGTTTATGAACGAAGTTTTATAAAAACCTTTGAAATGTTTTATGGCGATATCTCTTCCTGGTGTATTGTCGGACTCCTGCCTTCTTATTTGGAACGCCAACATTCCTCCCTCGTGCTGATGGTGGATCAACTGATAAAACGCAGCGGCAATAAAGACAGCGCCTTTTATTTATATGAATACGATCAGATAGCATCCCTGATCACCAGTAATGAAAAAGCATCCCAAAAAACGTTGCTTATAGGAGTTACGTATGCACTGCTGGATTTCTCTGAAAAATTCCTGCTCCCCCTTTCCTTTACGACCATTATGGAAACAGGAGGTATGAAGGGAAGAAAAAAAGAAATTACCCGCGAAGAAGTGCATGCACGTCTTTCAGCTTCCTGGAACCAGCAGGCTATTCATGCCGAATATGGGATGACGGAATTATTATCTCAGGCCTATTCCCGGGGCAACGGAATATTTCAATGTCCTCCCTGGATGAAATTATTATTAAGAGAAGAAGATGATCCGCTTTCCATAAAGAAAAGGAAGCACCATCCGGTCAGCGGGCTGGTGAATATCATTGACCTGGCTAATATTTATTCCTGTTCCTTTATTGCTACAGATGATCTGGGAGTACTGCATCCGGATCATCGCTTTAAAATTGCGGGAAGAATGGATAGCAGCGATATACGGGGCTGCAGTTTAATGTATCCATAGTTGGATCAGCAGCACTCCTGCCAGTCCGGATACCGCTACGATCGTTTCCATGACCGACCATGACCGCAGTGTATCTTTAACATTCAGATTAAAATATTCCTTAAACATCCAGAATCCGGCATCGTTTACGTGGGAGAACATCAGACTTCCTGCACCAATGGCCAGCACCATCAGATTTGCATCCGCATGAGCCTGAATAATTAACGGTGCGATAATTCCCGCAGTAGTCAGTCCCGCTATTGTAGCCGATCCGATACATACTCTGATCACGCAGGCGATCAGCCATCCCATTACAAGCGGGTGAATAGGTAGCGTAAGCAATGAAGCCCCAATAATATTGCTGACACCACTGTCAGCAAATACCTGTTTCAAGGCACCTGCACCTGCTACGATCAACACGATTCCCGACACGTCACTAACTGCCTCTGCATAAACAGCCATTACTTTTTTCATCGGTTTGCCCTGCCAGATACCCAGTGTAAACGTTGCAATAACAATTGAAAGCAACATTACAATGGAGGGATCTCCGAAAAAAAGAACTGCAGGAAAAAGGAAATGAGCCGGGTTGACCGTAAAGGAAAGAATGGTGGAGAGAATAAGTAACATCACCGGCATCAATGCGGTAAAATAACTATTAAAAGTGCCAGGCAGTTCGTTGACGTTCATCTCCGGAGGCCTGAAGGTTTGAAGCGGAACAGATTTAATATTTTTTAAGGTCATGGAGAAAAGTGGTCCCGCTATAATAATCGTTGGCACCGCAATGATCAGGCCGTACAAAAGGGTAAGCCCCATGTTGGCATGAAACTGGGCTACCAGCGCAGTAGGAGAGGGATGCGGAGGCAGAAATCCATGGGTTACCGACAACGCCGCGAGCATGGGCATACCAGTAGTTACCGCTGGTAGTTTGAACTGATAGGACACTGAAAATATAAGCGGCACAAATAATATAAATCCTACATTATAGAACAAAGGTATTCCTACAATAAAACCCGTCACCATCAGTGCCCAGGGAATATATTTTTTACCAAAGGCTTTGAGGAGCCCACCGGAAATTTTCGTTACTGCGCCACTCATGGCTACTAGTTTTCCAAGCATGGCACCGAGTACCACAACAATAATAAGAGAACCCATTGTGTCCCCAATTCCTTTCTGAACAGAGGTGCTGATACTGGAAACAGGCATACCGAGCAGCAATGCAGCGGCAACCGACACGATCAGAAAAGAAAGGAAGGCATTTATTTTTCCCCAGGCAATCAACAATACCAGGGAAACAATACAAAAAACAATGATTAAAAAGGTCATGTTACCTGAATTGAATTGCTTTCACCGGCTGAATTTTATTTATGGCAAATGTTGGGATCATCAGTACCAGGAAGCATATAACAAACGTGAATATATTAACCATTGCAATCTGCCACCAGTCTATATTAACGGCAGCCTGGGAAATGTAATATGCTTCTTCCGGAAGTTTAATAAATCCGAAACGCTGCTGCAGCCAGCAGACCAGCAGACCAAGAATATTTCCACCCGTTAACCCGGCAAAGCAGATGATTGCGCCATGAAATAAAAAGATTTTTCGGATGGTTCTATTCTGTGCGCCAATGGCCTTAAGAATACCAACCATTCTGGTTCTTTCCAATACCAGTATCAGCAAACAGGTAACAAGGTTCAACGTGGCGATGATCACCATAATGATCAGAATGATAACTGTTGTTTTGTTTTGGAGGTAGAGCCAGTCAAAAATATTAGGAAACACTTCTCTTATCGTACTGCTCCGCAGATCTATAGGTACTTTATACAGCAGGTCCTCACTAACCTGGTCCATCTTTGTAAAATCTTTCAGAAATACTTCATATCCCCCGATCTCGTTGTCCTTCCAGTTGTTGAGTTTCTGAATCAGTTTCAGATCGCCCAGCGCGATAAGTTTGTCGTATTCTTCAATACCGGTTTTAAAGATCCCGGCCACGGTTAATTTACGTGGACGTGGAGCCGCATTTCCACCTTGTATAAAATAAATCAGAATCCGGTCATTCACTTTAAGCTTCAGCGATGTTGCCATCGTTTCAGAAAGATTGATCTCGCTGCTGTAGGTGGTGTCCGAAAAATGAATCCAGCGTCCAGATACCAGGAACTGCTCTATATGCTTAAAATTGTACTCTTTTTCGACTCCTTTAAAGAGAACGCCTTCAAAATTTTCGGAGGTCTTGAGTATCGCATTTCTGGTGGCATAGGCCTGAACGGCTTCTACCTCAGGTTCCGTTTTGATAAGGCTGGTCACTGAATCATTGCGAAAAATCGGGGTTTCTTCAGCGATCGCTATGCGGGCTGCTTCATAATTGTGGATTCGGATATGCCCCCAGAAACTGAATATTTTATCGCTGATCGTAGTTTGAAATCCGCTGGCAAATGCCAGGGTGATGATCATGATCATGACACTGATGATCGTGGCGCTTATGGAAAGTCTGATTACAAAACGTGAAAAAGAACGCTGATTGTTAAAGGCGATCCTCTTTGCTATAAACCCTGAAATATTCAACCGTACTTATTTTATGGTTCAAAAGTAGATGGATAATGTGATTACAGCATGATTTAGGTTGTTTATTATCGTTGAAGAACCCCAGGCATCTTAAAAGCAGTAGATTGTAGTATGAAAAGGACTTTCCTGGGAGCGATCCTGCTTGTTTATTTCCTCAATGGTCTGGCTCAGATTCCGGAAAAGGTATTTAATCCTAAAATAAAATCTGCCCAACTGTATCCTTATGGCAATCAACTCGGTTATCCCATTCTCAGACTTGGCAGCAGTGACCAGCTGGAACTTCATTTCGATGACCTGGAGGCCAATATTAAAAACTACTCCTACACCTTTCAGCTTTGTAATGCAGACTGGACTGCAGTGATGCTCAGTCAGTTTGATTTTATCAAAGGATTTTCACAGGTCCGCATCACCAATTACCGCGTTTCTTCCATTGCCCTTACCCGTTATACTCATTATCAGGCGTTGCTGCCCGACAGAAACTGTGTTCCATCCCGTTCCGGAAATTATATCCTCAAAGTATTTTTAAACAATGATACCTCCAGGCTGATTTTTACAAAGCGACTTTTGATTGTAGAGGAAAAGGCCACGATAGCGGCTCAGATACAGCAGCCCTACAACGGTCTTTTGTTCAAAACCAGCCAGAAAGTTCAGTTTAAGGTAACCGTGAATGAAAGCCTGGATATGATCAATCCGCAGCAGCAGATCAAAGTAGCCCTGTTACAAAACTACCGTTGGGATAATTGTATCACAGGTATCAAGCCTACTTTTTTTGCGCGGAAAACGCTGGAATACAATACGGAGAACGATGCTATTTTTCCCGCAGGCAAAGAGTGGCGATGGCTTGACCTTAAAAGCCTGCGGTTTCAGAGTGACCGGGTGGCAGATGGAAAATACAGCAATGCCGGCACTGAGATTTTCTTACGTCCTGACGGAGAGCGTGGCTTGCAGCGCTTCAATTTTTACCGCGATAATAATGGATTTTATTACCTGCAGCCTGTTGAAAGCATCAATCCGCTTTGGCAATCGGATTATGCAACGGTGCATTTTAGCTTTGTTCCTCCTGTCAATAGTCCTTATCTGGATAAAGATATATACCTGATTGGCCAGCTCAATGATTACAACCTCCTTCCTGAGGCCCGTATGAATTACAATGCAGACAAGGGTGTCTATGAAACTGATTTATTTCTTAAGCAGGGATATTACGATTATATGTATGTTACTAAAAATAAATCAGGCCCTAAAAAACAGGCTTCTTTTGAAACTACGGAAGGCAATCTCTGGGAAACAGAAAATCAATACCTCATCCTGGTCTATTACCGGGAGCTGGCAGGAAGGGCAGACCAGCTGATTGGCCTCACCAGGCTGAACTCGATGACAGGAAATTAATCTGCTGTCGGACTTTATGTTCCATCACCATTAAAGTTTTATGGTTAATTTCGAGATTCAGGAACGTCCTGTTTTTGTTAACGTTATAATATTTGAAATTACATGAAGCTTATTCGATTTGGAGACGCTGGCCATGAAAAGCCAGGAGTAATTATTAATGGGAAAAGGTATGATGTATCGGCCGTTGTCAAAGAATATGATGAAGCATTTTTTGGCGGCTCAGGGATAGAAAAATTAAAAGAATATATTAATGAGTTTCATAATGAGCTCATTCCGGTAAGCGACAACATCCGGCTTGGCGCCCCGATAGCCCGTCCTTCCAAAATTATTTGTGTTGGAATGAACTATGTTGATCATGCAAAGGAGACCAATGCGCCTATACCTTCTGAACCTATTTTGTTTTTTAAGTCCACTACCGCAATAGTTGGCCCGAACGATGACCTGATTATTCCAAAAAACAGTCAGAAAACGGATTGGGAAGTGGAACTGGCGGTGGTGATCGGAAAAAAAGCCAGTTATGTGCCCGAAAAGGAAGCGGCTGCTTATATCGCCGGCTATTGTCTTCACAACGATTACAGTGAAAGAGCCTTTCAGCTGGAAAGAGGGGGACAATGGGTAAAAGGAAAAAGCTGTGATACCTTTGCTCCGCTGGGACCATTTCTGGCACTTGCAGAAGATATTGAAGATGTTAACAATCTGCGTCTATGGCTTACCGTTAATGGAATGACCATGCAGGATGGCAACACCTCCAACCTGATTTTCAATGTTGCCTTTCTGGTACATTATATCAGTCAGTTCATGACCCTGTTGCCCGGGGATATTATTTCCACCGGCACACCGAAAGGCGTTGGATTGGGAATGAAGCCAGCACCTGTATATCTTAAAGCAGGCGATGAAATTACACTGGGAATTGACGGATTGGGTGAATCCACCCAGAAAGCAAAAGCCTGGCATTAAGACTCCATCTTACGCCCGACTGCCAGCATCCTGTTTTCAGATAATTATAACCCATAAACGTTGTTTCCGGCTTATACTTATTCTGGGTTCATTGGCGCCGAGCCGTGGGACCATCATAAATTAAGCAAATGACAGATGATATTTTACAGGTACTAAAAAAATACAATTGCAAAGCAGTGATCTTCGACCTGGACGGAACCATGCTGGATAATAACCCGTATCACCTCAAAGCCTGGAAAAATTATTTGCAAAAGATAGGTAGGGATATGACCGATGAGGAATACAATGCAAACCTCAACGGCCGTACCAATAGGGATGTAATGGAATATCTGTACCAGAGAAAGATGAGCGATGAAGAGGTGCTTCCTTACGTGCTGGAGAAAGAACGATTGTACAGAGAACTGTATCAGCAGGATATAAAACCGGTTGCAGGTCTTTTAGAAATTCTGCAGCTGCTGGAAGATTATCAGATCCCTATGGCTATAGCTACCTCCGGCATCCAGGTCAATATTGATTTTATGTTCGATCATGTGCCGGTCAGAAAATACTTTAGAGCGGTGGTAAATTCTGCACATATAAAAAAGGGAAAGCCGGATCCGGAAATTTTTTTAAGAACAGCAGAACAACTCCAC
>JAYUXA010000122.1:0-7849 GCA_043753245.1 Chitinophagaceae bacterium | reverse complement strand
AAAGAATAGGATTACTGTTTTTAAATCCCAGTATGCGCACGCGTCTCAGTACGCAGATCGCCGCGCAAAACCTCGGAATGGATGCGATCGTGTTCAATGTTACCCAGGATGGATGGGCACTTGAATTTGAAGAAGAAGCGATCATGAGTGGAACAACCGTAGAACATGTGAAAGATGCAGCACCCATTATGGGCAGGTATTTTGATATTCTTTGTGTACGAACCTTTCCATCGTTAAAAAATAAACAGGACGACTACAGTGAATTGTATATTCACCAGTTTATAAAATATACCGGTATACCCATCATCAGCCTGGAAACGGCAACCCTGCATCCGCTGCAAAGTCTGACCGATATCATCACCATTCAGGAACATCTTGGAACAATACTGAACCCAAAGATCGTACTTACCTGGGCTCCGCATATTAAACCGTTGCCGCAATGCGTTGCAAATAGTTTTTCCCAATGGATCAATGCATGGGGGAAAGCAGACTTTGTCATTACGCATCCGGAAGATTACGAGCTTGACAAACAATTCACTCAGGGTGCTACCATTACCCATAACCAGGAAGAAGCACTGCATAACGCTGATTTCGTTTACGTAAAAAACTGGAGCACCTATGAAGATTACGGAAGAATATACAGCAATGACCCGGAATGGATGATGACCAATAAAAAACTTTCAGCCACCCGTAATGCAAAAGTGATGCACTGCCTCCCTGTAAGAAGAAATGTAGAGTTAAGTGACGAAATCCTTGATGGCCCGAACAGCATCATTACACAACAGGCATCTAACAGGATATGGGCGGCCCAGGCCGTTCTTTCCGAAATACTGGAACAGGATGCATAATCTTTTTATAATAAAGATCGGCGGCAGTATCATTGATGACGAATCGAAGATGAACAGTTTTCTAAACGATTTTTCACTGATTAAAGAAAAGAAAATATTGGTACATGGAGGGGGGAAACTGGCCACCCGCCTGGCATTGCAATTGGGAATTGAACAAAAGATGACCGGGGGGAGAAGAATCACCGATGCGGAAACCCTGAAGATCGTAACCATGGTTTATGCAGGCTTCATTAATAAAAATATTGTTGCGCGATTACAGGCGAACGGTTGCAATGCAGTAGGGTTGACAGGCGCTGACGGCAACAGTATACTTGCTCATAAGAGAACAGCAGGCGAAACGGATTATGGATTTGCAGGAGATATAGATGAAATTAACACTTATTTCATCACCCGTTTACTGGATCAGGAAACCGATATTGTCTTTGCTCCGATCACACACGATAAAAAAGGGCAATTACTGAACACCAATGCCGACACCATCGCACAGGAGCTTGCCACAGCTATGAGTGCAGCTTATCAGGTAACTTTAATTTACGGTTTTGAAAAACCAGGTGTGTTAATGGATGCAGATAACGATGATACGGTTATTCCTGAAATTGATGCGTCCTATTATCAGGAATTAAAGGCAGCTAACGTGATCTTTGCAGGGATGATACCTAAGCTCGACAATGCTTTTGCCGCAATAAAAAAAGGCGTTAATAAAGTAGTGATCGGGAAAGCGGAAAACCTTCAGTTGCTTGCCCGGGGAAATTCGGGGACTACTATTACCAATGGCTGATATTATGATCAATGAAAGCATACATACGCTTCAATCTGATGCGATTGCACTTTTAAAGCAACTTATTGCAACACCTTCTTTCAGCAGGGAAGAAGACCGGACGGCAAGTCTGTTAACGCATTTCTTTGGAATAAGGGATATTATACACTCCAGGGTAGCAAATAATGTATATGCATTTAATAAATATTATACTCCCGCAAAACCAACCATTATTCTGAACTCTCATCACGACACGGTAAAACCAAATGCAGCGTACACTTTAGATCCGTTCGTACCCCTCGAAAAAGATGGAAAAATATTCGGCCTTGGCAGCAATGATGCAGGAGGTTCCCTGGTAGCGCTTATTGCCGTATTTGTATATTACTATTTTGCCAGAGATCTTAAATATAATTTAGTGATCGCCGCTACTGCCGAAGAAGAGATTTCAGGTCATAATGGTATAGAACTGTTGCTGCCCGATCTCGGAAATATTGCTTTTGGAATTGTAGGAGAACCTACACAAATGCAGATGGCCATAGCCGAAAAGGGCTTGCTGGTGCTGGATGGTGTAGCCAGCGGAAAAGCAGGTCATGCGGCACGGAATGAAGGAGAAAATGCCATTTATAAAGCATTAAAAGATATTCAATGGTTCAATACGTATTCATTTGATAAGGTCTCTACTTTGCTGGGACCTGTAAAAATGAGCGTGACCGTAATCAATACCGAAAATAAGGCCCATAATGTGGTTCCTTCCGTATGCAGTTTTGTAGCAGACATAAGAGTGAATGAACTTTACACGTTCGGGCAAATACTTGAAACTGTGAAAAACAATACAAGCTCTGCTGTACAGCCAAGAAGTCTGCGCATGCAGTCCTCCCTTATCAGCAAAGAACATGAGCTGGTAGTGTCAGGGATAAAACTCGGAAGAACCTGCTACGGTTCTCCAACTACTTCAGATAAAGCCCTGATGCCTTTTCCGGCACTGAAGATCGGCCCGGGAGATTCTGCAAGAAGCCATACACCGGATGAATATATTTTTACCGACGAAATAAAGGAAGGAATTGTCTTATACCTGGGCTTACTGGAAAATATCATTCATTAAATTAACCGCATCATGAAGCTCTGGAGCAAAGAACATACAACCACTTCGCAATTAATAGAAAAATTCACCATTGGTCGCGATAATGAATTTGACCTACTGCTTGCAGGGCATGATGTGACCGGTACCATCGCTCATGTAACGATGCTGCAGCAGGCAAGCCTGATGGATAAAGCAGAAGCAGAGAAGGCATTAAAAGGATTAAAAGACATTCAGGAAGAAATAAAAAATGGCAATTTTGTTATCGAAGAAGGAGTGGAAGACATTCACTCCCAGGTAGAACTATTGCTAACAAGACGTATTGGAGAGGCAGGAAAAAAAATACACAGCGGACGCAGCCGCAATGATCAGGTAGCGGTAGATATTAAATTGTTCCTGAGAGCGGAAATTTTAAAAACAAGAACGGAAGTAAAAACATTGTTCGATCTGCTGATCTCGCAGAGTGAAAAATTCAAGGATAAATTATTGCCGGGTTACACGCATCTTCAGATAGCGATGCCTTCTTCTGCAGGATTATGGCTCGGTGCTTATGCGGAAAGCCTGGTAGACGATATGGAAATGCTGTTATCGGCCTATACCATTGCCAATAAAAATCCCCTTGGCAGCGGAGCAGGATATGGATCTTCGTTTCCACTAAACAGATCCCTCACTACTACCTTGCTTGCGTTTGGTGCAATGAATTACAATTCGGTGTACGCGCAGATGAGCAGGGGCAAAACAGAAAAAATCGTTGCGCAGGCATTAGCCTCTGTGGCTGCTACACTTAGTAAACTGGCCATGGATTGCTGTTTGTACCTGAATCAAAATTTCGGTTTCATTTCTTTTCCGGCAGAGCTGACTACAGGGAGCAGTATCATGCCGCATAAAAAAAATCCGGACGTTTTTGAATTGGTGCGGGCGCATTGTAACAGATTGCAGGCTATACCCAATGAACTGACCATACTCCTGAATAACCTGCCATCCGGATATCACCGTGATCTCCAGTTAACAAAAGAAATAGTGTTTCCAGCCTTCACGGAATTATCTTCCTGTATTCATATGACGGTACTGATGTTGTCCAATATTACCGTTCACGATAATATTCTGATGGACGAAAAGTACAGGTACCTGTTTAGCGTGGAAGCAGTGAATGAACTGGTCAACAACGGCATTTCGTTTCGTGAAGCATACCGGACTATCGGTGATCAAATTGAACATGGGGTATTTTCATACGATCTATCTAAAGGATTACATCATACCCATGAAGGTAGTATCGGCAATCTTTGTAATGACCAGATAACACAGGAAATGAAGAAAGTAATGAACAAGTTCTAACTGATCTATCATGAATGGGAATGGCATAACAGATTACCTGAAAAACCTGATGGGAAAACCATCGGTCCCGATCATTATCCTGGTCACCGCCATCCTGCTCAAGTTTACCCTTTTTATGCTTTTTTCCGTATTGGAAGGAGACAAACTGTTTCAGGTAATAGCAGGGAGAAATCTGGTACTGGGCAACGGGTTAACCTATCAATATGTTTCTTCCTCCAATCTCTCTGTAGAAATTTTTGAACCACTCAACCGCTGGCCACCGGCTTACAGTCTGCTTTTTGCATTTCTTTACAGTTTCATTAAAAACGAGATGATCTGCTGTTTGCTCATTGACGCAGTAGCAGTGATAATTTTCCTGGTCACACTAAAAAAAATACTTCATCTTATACACTTCCCGCCGTACGTTATCAATCTGATCTTACTTTTTTTTGGCGCAGTGGAAACGGTTTATATATTTCACCATCCAACCGATCTGCTTACTTTGGGTGTATTTCTGATCGTACTGTATTGGAGTATGATGTTCAGCATCTCCCCGCAGCAACCTGCAAAAACCGGATATTTACTGGGTGTACTTAATTTTCTTCCCTTTTTTTTACGGTATCTCTACTTACCTTCTACCCTGCTCCTCCCGCTATTTTTGGTCTGGGCAGGATTTAAAAAGAAGGATAAAAGGATGCTAAGAGGTGGTATCAATGCATTCGCAGTTACGATTATTTTATCCGCAGGTCTTTTATTGTTTCAAAAAGTTTATGCCGGGCATTCCATGTATATCATGCCTGCCGAAAAAGGAATATTCTGGAGTAATCTGCTTACCCTGCACCCTGCACTGGTAGGGAGTTTTATCAATATCGATTTTACGGTGATGCTTTTGAAAAAAGGTTTCGGATCAGACTATACCAAAACTGCATTGCTCATACAGCAATCCAGTACGGCATTGTTCTGCATTGCCGCTTTTTATACTGTCCGTTTTCTCATCAGAAAAAAGGTAATACCCAATACAGCTTTTGAATTCTTTGTGCTCTTTGGAATCCTCAGCGGTGCCGCTACCATTGCGGTATTATCTGTCATTTCATTTACCAGAATAAACCGGTCTCCCTTCAAGGGTGATCCGTATGTATGGACTTTTCTGAGCGATGCCAGGTATTACTTGTTCATTCAGTTGTTCATATTTATCATGGCTGCTTACTTTTTGTTCCTGTTCCCCTGGAAGAAGTATACCCTGGTCAGAAGAACTTTACAGATTGTGTTTTTACTACTGGTTACTTTCGAAGTGTCCCATACTTTTTATTTTATTGGAAAACGGTTTGATCTTGCGGGGTACAATACTAAAAATATCCGCTTACCGGCTCCGGTGCTTCAATACCTTCAACTGGAAGTGAACAGGATAAAATCAGAAAATAAGCTGGCAGTGTTGTCGGGTGCATCGGAGACCATTGGCAACAGAGCCGTATTGATGGGTGCTAAAGGCATGATGGATCATGGGGAATTGAACTCCGGAAAAATGTATACCCAACAGGATGCGGTCATTCTGGTTATCCTGGCTCCTGAAGAAATAGTTTTATATGAACCTTTTCGGGCAAACAAAAATGTGAAGCTGGAAAAAGAAATATCGGGTATTCTTATTTATTCCCTGAGCGTTAAGGCTGGGCATTAATTAAGGGCTTTAAATAAACCCGGGCTATTTACCACTAAAGAATTGTAAAACTTAAATGCAGAAGATTTCGATCATACCTTCTCATCAGATCAACCGTTCTAAATGGAATGAATGCATCCAACAGTCCGTCAACGGTATGATCTATGCCACAACAACTTACCTGGACTTCATGTCGGATAACTGGACAGGAATAGTTTACAACGATTATGCCGCCGTAATGCCTGTACCCTGGAGAAAGAAATATGGAATCCGGTATGCGTATAACGTCCCTTTCATTCAGCAGCTGGGATTTTTTTCTACCCTGCAGAGCATATCTCCAGACCAGATGGTATCCGCTCTTTTTACTATCTGCAGGTACGGCGATTATTCTTTTAATTATTTCCATGCAACAGATGGTGCATTAAAAAGAACCAATTGTGTATTGAGAATAGAGTCCGGGATGGAAAATAAATTTTCGGAGAACACCATTAAGAATATCAAACGATCACAGGAACAGGGATTAATTTATCAGGAAGGAACCATTGAGGAAGCAGTGGAGGTATACCAGCAACTTTATGGACAACGATTTAACCACATTAAAAATAATTCCTTTGAGCAGTTTAAAAAATTATGTAAGGAATTTAAAAAAGAAGGAAATACTGTAGTGAGAAAAGTGATTGGAAAACAGGCCGGACTCCAGGCCATTGTATTGCTGCTGCGGGATAAAAAGAGGTTATATAATATAATGCCTTCAACAACACCTGAAGGACGCGCAGGAAGCGCTATGTATTTATTATTATCTGCTCTTTTTACCGAGTTTATAGATTCAGGGTTGTTATTTGATTTTGAAGGATCGGATTTACCTGGTGTTCAGGAGTTTAATAAAAAATTCGGACCGGTAGATCAACCCTACTACCAGCTGCACTTCAATAAGCTACCCTGGCCCGTCAATTTATTTACTCCTACAAGCTCATCGTTTCTTTAAATTTCACTGTCTGCCGCCGGCTGACTTCAATTTTTTCTCCCCCTTTCAAATCAAGTAATAAACCCCCGTTAAAATAAGGTTCCACTTTATCGATCAGCCGAAGGTTCACAATGTGTTTTCGGTTGGCCCGGAAAAAAATCTTCTCGTCAAGCCGCTCTTCAAGCGAATTGAGTGATTTTAAGATCAATGGTTTGTTTGGACCGAAATATACTTTGGCATAATTTCCAACGCTTTCGAATAAACGGATCTCTGCCAGTTTAACAAACCAGCAACGCTCTCCGTCTTTCACAAATACCTGGTCGGACTCCTGCAATACCGACCTGTTAAAATTTATTGGAGCAGTGGAACCCAGCTCCTTTTCGTCCTGCAGATGCATTTTCTGCAGCGCGTCTGCTAAACGTTTTGGTTCTATAGGTTTAAGCAGGTAATCCAGTGCATTTACTTCGAACGCCCTGAGTGCGTATTCATCGTAAGCCGTGGTGAATATAATGTTTGGTGTATGATCCAGCTCAGCCAGCATTTCAAAACCTGTCTTCCCGGGCATTTGTATGTCCAGAAAGACCAGAGCGGGATCCAGATTCATTATTTTCTCCAACCCTTCATCCGCATTGGCGGCTTCCCCGACAACCTCTATCTCCGGAAAATCAGCCAGCAATTTTTTCAATTCATTCCTCGCCAGTCTTTCATCATCAATAATAACGGCTTTTATCATTTTCTATAATTTAGGGAGTACTATTTTCGCTTCCACTATTTCTCCTTTCTGCGCTATATCGAATAGTGCCTTGTTACCAAACAATAAATACAAACGGGTGCGGGTGCCTGATAAACCAAACCCATCAGAATCACTATGTCCGTTTAAATACCCGGAATTCTGAACAATCATTTCATGACAGTTGTTTCTGAATCCTGAACTCACTTTCACCACCC
Organism: Chitinophagaceae bacterium; assembly: GCA_043753245.1. Taxonomy (GTDB): domain Bacteria; phylum Bacteroidota; class Bacteroidia; order Chitinophagales; family Chitinophagaceae; genus Flavitalea. Next base: position 286 of record JAYUXA010000122.1, on the reverse strand, counting down.
CTCCGGGCACGCTTTTAGCAATGCCGTGTTTTATAGCATTTTCAACAAGTGTCTGCAACATCATAGGAGGCACGGGCTGGCTTAGTGTTGCAGCGTCTATATCGTACACCACCTGAAGCCGATCTTCAAACCGGATATACTCCAGGGCGAGGTAATCTTTTATAATATTCAATTCCTTTTCAAAGGGTACCGTCTCGGATTTTTCTGTCAGCATACTACTTCTTAATATATTACTCAGATGCGTAACTGCATTTCTTGCCCGGCTGGGATCCTCCTCTATCAATGC
>JAYUXA010000121.1:0-17129 GCA_043753245.1 Chitinophagaceae bacterium | reverse complement strand
GCCTCGGTTCGCCGTATAGCCAATCTTTTTAAAATATACTTTATGGACAGACTCAGGTTTCTAAAGACGACAGCCAAAGCTGGTCTATTGTTGAATGGTTTTTCTTCCCTCAATGTTTTTGCCGGAGCATGGCCATTTCAGCCTCCCTTGAATAGCATAGGTTTAACAGCCGTTGATCTTGAAAAAATAAGCCCTGTCCTGCAGCAAAAGGTTGATACGTTGTTTAGCAACCTTATTTCAAATAGGTGGCTTGCCTATGCCCAAACATTAGATCCAGGTGTGGCTGATAAATTTGACATAAGGCAGCTCATTTTAAAAATGAGTAATAAGAATCTGACCGCGTTAAAAAAAATAACCGGTTTCGAAGATTTCAACGGTGATAAATGGGTTGAACCTGGTTATCCTGCAAAGAGCCTGCTCTACCATATGTTGGCAAATCCGCGAGTGAGACCAGATGAAAATAAATCTAAAATTAGATATCCTGACTTAGACGAAATTGATTTATTAGAGGATTATATTTTTGGATTGCAAAAATGGGATAAGTATAAACACGATTATCAAATTGCATCAAGCGATACAATTGTGCTGGCTGTTTTTGCGTATGAATACAGAACGGCCTATAAAACACCTCATCATGTTTGTGCAGATTTGGTATTTTCAAGAACTGGTATTGGAAGGATTGGCAATAAGTCTATACGTTATGATTCCATTAACCGGTGTTATACCAATAATCCGACCGGTAACTCCGATGACAAAAATGCAGCAGTGACACCTGCCCGTTTTGGTCTATTTGCAGCTGTTAGAAAAAAGCTAGATATGGCTCATCCGCGCTTTAGCTTTATGAAAATGCACCAGGCAAAAAAGGACGATATTAATTTTATTGATCCCGAAACTGATTTCGATTTTTTAATACCAGTCCGCAAAATATTTAATAATGATCTGCTGATAGGTTCTGCCAAACTCGTATTCAGTGAACATCACGAGAGTCGGAAAATTGCCATTTTAACAGGGGACGATGCACACCTTAAAACTTCCGCTTCCCTGGTACGCTCTGGCCTAGCTAATAGTTCATTCTTACTGTCATCTGCGCCTGCGGACCTTATCCGGCCACTTAAAGATGCCAATGATAAACTGGTATTATTTGAGGCTCCCAAGTGGCGCGGTGGTAACAGGTATTATTCTACCTATTACAATACGGATATATCTAGCGTAAGTGAATTTATTGAAGTCTATGACAATGCCGAAAATATAAGAATTGCTAATTATTACAGTGCCAAAAGGAACGGCCCAATGTATGTAAACTTGACTCACGACAATGTTAACAATGTCCCCGTGCCTCTCGATAGAAATCCATCGGGTAATCCTTCTTTTGAAGATAAAATAAGTGAAGGTAGACCGGTCTGTCTTTTTGAAGACAATATTTGCGATGGGTATGTGTCTGCCGCTGTTCAGATTCCGGCCGGCAATGTGCTAAAACTTGCCGCTGATGCAGGCGTGCTGAAAGCATTTTCAATCATTACTGCACTCGATTTTTTTCCGCAGGTGGACGAGTTTGATTTGCAGCGCTTCGATATCGCACCAGGCAGCGGCACGGGCACACTTTTTTATGAAGGCGGCGTTGCAAGTCTTGCGAATATTGCTATTCCACCAAGTCCTATCGTTACAGATGGCGACACAGATAGCAATTTTAATCCGCTGTATACCTATACAACCGTCATTTCAAATTATGAGGCACCAGAAACAAACAACTTCGATCGTCCTGACGATGTGAAAGGATATTTTTTCAGTAGTTATCTTCCTGATATGTGTTCGGGTGTATTCTCGCCAGGATGGGATATAACTTATTCTAATAACGGCACAAGAAGGGGACCAATTTTTCTAAGCACACAGGGATTAGGATCTCCTTTTGTGGAAGATATGAAATTATGCGCGGCCATGAACGGTATGTGGCCAGCTGCTTCTCCCGATGCTTCTAGGACCTACCAGGCATCCGTAACCGATATTGGGAACTATAAAAGAAACCCCACCGCTGTTCCTTTAATGGACGATGAAACGGGCATTCATCAATTGGCGGCTGCCCACGCAGACCATAGCCAGCCAGTCTCATTTGGTTGGGATGGAGAACAGGGCCCTTTTATTGAACGGGTAATAGGTAAAGATAGCACCGGCCCGCTTCGCTGGCATATTAATTTTACAGATTTAGGCAGGGCGGATTATATTGAAAATACATTACATGGCCTGTTGGATTTGTCAAAGTTGAGAAACCTTGACAGCCGCGAGCTGAATTTAAGAATGAAATGTTTACAGCGTTGTTTGCAAAGATTGGGGGCAACGGGTTATCCGAACGCATCTAACGACGTCTGGTTGGTAAGTGCTCAAAAAGTTAATTGGGATATTACGGTAACGGCGCTGGGAATACCTAACCATTTGCTCGACGACAATACGAATTGGTTGACCAATGCACTTGGCAATATAATTGGCGAAGGATATATATACGTTTTTGCCGCTTACACACCGGATGTGAACAGGAATGTTTATTGGGTAGCGAATGGTAACAATACAAAAAGAAGAAGAGTCTTATGCAATAAACTGTATGTATGCCGTGTAACCGAAAGGGCTATAAGTTGTTATGATATTAATACGACTGTTAATAATAATACCTATCAAGCTTCAAACTGGAAATAATGATCCCCGATATTGATGTCATCGTTATCGGGAGCGGTCCTGCAGGATATGCTGCGGCCATCAATTGCAACCAAGCCGGGTTATCAGTTCTTATGATAACGAAGACTGTCATCGAAGCGGAACCGGAAATCCGGGCTCCGGCACAAAGTGTTCATCCGGGCATAGAATCGCTTTTACATCATATCGGAGGTATTGCAGTGCTTAAAAAGGCGACCGTTGGAAGGTATGCTGGAATCAAGTCGGGAATTAACATACACGACTTTTCAGTAATAACCAAAGAAAAAGCTGCCGGCTACCATATTGATAAAACAATTTTCACTAATGGCCTTAAAGCGCTGGCGGTTTCGAAGGGGGTTATAATTGCAGAATCTGAAACAGTGACGGGGTTTATCAGAGCGGAGCATGCAATTATTGGTGTTGAATTGGCATCGGCCAAAAAAATAACTGCTAAGTATACCATTGATGCGTCTGGCTATAAGAAAGCAGCAGCCGCAATTTTGAATATTAAACAAATTTTTTATTCGCCACCTCTTATTTGCTGGACCGGCAGACTGATGAATGTACCTCCGGGTGACAAATATAATTTCTTGTACCCCGCTGAATTCATTGCAAAACCCGATGGTTGGATTTGGATAGCCCGTGAATCAGCTGAAGATTGCACTTTTACCAGTTTATCGCGCAAAGGCGCGCAGCTATTTAAGATCCCAGAGGAACTAAAAGATGCAGGTCGCGTACAACATTTATTGAAAGCCAACATGCGCTGGGGTGTACTTAATTCGGTAGCGTTTAACGGATTAATCATCTGTGGCGACGCTGCGGGTGTCATCGACCCAGCAGCAGGTCAGGGGATACTGAATGCAATTTATTCGGGAATCAAAGCTTCAGAAACAATTGCCACCATATTATTGCAGCAACGCAATGAAGGGGAAGCATTGGCCGAATACCAGGCCTGGTTGTTATCTGCATTCACGACAAAGGTTAATATGCTGAGGGATTATTATGAAAATAACGGTATTAGTGTTTTCTGATCCTGTCCTTGATTACTTGTTGCATGTCAACCATCCATACAGGACCGATGAGGTCACGTTTATCCAGTTCAGTACCGGTATTTTCTAACGTCTGTACGCCTACGATAATTCTTCTGACGTTTACATTTACTCATGTAGGCGAGCCCCTATTGCCGCTATACCGTAAGCCACCGGCCAAATCGCCATTTTTTATTTGATCTTACACGTTGATATTTGCAAGCAAAAAATTACAAGTATGCGTTTAGGAGAGAATGATCGCGAAGCGATGATGTCTGAGATAGGGCAATGGCAAAAGAGTGGACTAAGGCAAAAGGATTTTAACCAGCAACACAACATGCCGGCTCATGTATTTTATTATTGGCTCAAGTGTTTTAAAAAGCAACAGACGGTCAAAGTTGTTAAGCAGTTACCTAAGGCTGGTTCTTTTATTCAATTGCAACCGTTGCAAATAGCCTCCGTTAATACTATCGAGATTCGTTTGCCAAACGGGATCCAGATTCTTTTTAATAGCCAGGTTAGTGTTGATTACTTGAAAGCCTTAACCAACCAGTAATGCTTCATCTCTCTGCGACGATTCAATATTTTTTATACCGGTCCCGGCCGATATGAGGAAAGGATTTGATAGCCTGTCAGGCATCGTGTCATCACAGATGAACCAGCAGGTGCTCCAAGGATCGATCTTTATTTTTTTAAATCGTAACCCGACTTACATTAAACTATTGCTCTGTAAGCGACCGGTGAACCCGCTATATGAAAATTGTTCAAGTCCTCGCAAATTTGTATAAAATAAAATATGCGGGCAAGCAGTGTGCAACGTAAGACCATGTTAGCGTTAATTGAACAATGGGAACAAAGCAGTATCAGCCAAAAAGATTTTTACCAGCAACACAACATTGCGGCTCATGTATTTTATTACTGGCATAGGTGTTATAAAAAGCAACGAGCTAGTTTAAATACATCGATGCCCTCAATGGTTTTGTTCAGTTACAACCGCCACCGGTGCCATTTTCCAGTACTATAGAATTGGAATTAGCCAATGGCAACCGGATCATTTTCCATCAGCCGGTTGCCGTTGATTACCTGAAAGTTCTAATCAGTTAGAGATGCTTCATCTTTCATCATCCATACGTTATTTTTTATATCGCTCGCCTGCTGACATGCGAAAGGGCTTTGATAGTTTACCCGGCATCGTATCCTCACAAATGCACTACAATGCCTGCGGCGGCGATATCTTTATTTTTCTCAACAGGAACCGCACCCACATAAAACTATTACTATTCGAAGGGGACGAATTTTCACTTTATTACAAACGCCTGGAACAGGGAACTTACGAACTGCCTGTTTGCACCGGCTCTGAGAACAGTATGTCCATCACTTCCCAGCAGCTGCAATGCATACTTCAGGGAATAAAATTGACCAAAATCGAATATCGCAGGCGATATCAAAAAAAGGACCCCGGTTGTTAACATTTTTGGCGGGTAAAAAAAGAAAATTAAAAAGAAGCAGCGCCTTTATTCACAAGGTGGCTGTATAACTATTTTGACTCAAATCATTGGCTGAAAGCCTTGTTCCATACAGCTTTGCTTAGATTAATGATAGCAACGCAAAAACATAGATTACAAACAGTTATTAGAGCAGGCGCAGTTTAAAATTGCTTCCCTGAACCATGAACTGGCTTGCTTAAAAAAGTTGCTTTTTGGATCCAAACAAGAGCGTTTTATACCCGAACCTGCCAAAGGCTCAATGGTTCAGGGAAGTCTGGATCTTCATCCTGATGTTATGGCTGCCTGCGAGATGACCACTACTACTGAAGTCACCCATCAACAGACCCATACCGAAGTAGTCACTCAAAGAAAAGAGCATCCCGGGCGTATGAAACTTCCTGATCACCTGCGTAGGGAAGTGATCCTCTTGGAACCGGGTCAGGAGGTAAGTGGATTAAGAAGGATCGGATACGAGGTGACCGAAATAATGGAATACATACCTGGAGAGCTTTACGTAAAGCGATACCTGCGTCCGGTATATGTACAGTCGGTCAGTGATACTGAAACGGCTTTCATCACCGCATCCCTTCCGGGCCGGATGCTGGAGAAGTGTATGGCAGGCGAAGGCCTCCTGGCACAGATGGTAGTGGATAAGTATATGGACCATCTGCCTGTTAATCGTCAATTGCAGCGCTTTGAAAGAGCCGGCCTTACCATTGCTCAAAGTACCAGCAATGACTGGATGAGAAATGTACTGCTGAGCCTTAGAGGCCTTTATGAGTTGCATAAAATGCAGGTATTAGAAAGTAGCTACCTGTAGGTCGATGAAACAACGATAAAGGTTCAGGATGAAAAAAAGAAAGGCACTACACATTTAGGTTACTATTGGGTATATCACAACAGCGAACAAAAGCTCGCGCTCTTCGATTACCGCAAAGGCAGGGGAAGAGAAGGCCCCGAAGAAATCCTTAAAATTTTAAGGGGTATATCCAAACCGATGGATACAATGTGAATGACGACTTTGACAAAAGGGCGGATATTACACAATTAAACTGCCTTGCCCATGCAAGAAGAAAATACTCGGAGGCCATGGATAACGATGGCCCCAGGGCCAAATACGTATTAGAAAAGATGCAACTCCTGTATGCTGTTGAAAGACGCATAAAGGACGAGCATTCTGAGCCCAATCAGATATTGGAACTGCGGCAGTCGGCCTCAGTGCCTGTATTAAAAGAGCTGAAAGAATGGATGCTTACAGAAGCCAGCAATGTATTGCCCAAAAGTCCTATAGGCAAGGCGATAGCGTATAGCCTTGCGCGCTGGGATAAACTCAGTGTGTACACTACCAACCCAAGACTTCAAATAGATAATAATCCCGTCGAACGTGAAATCAGGCCAGTGGCAATGGGACGTAAGGCATATCTGTTTGCAGGAAGCCATGACGGGGCACAAAGGTCCGCTTGTGATCTATTCTCTTTTTGCTACCTGCCGAATGCATAAAATTAATCCGTACAACTGATTAAAAGAGGTGTTAACGCGGATGCCTGATTAGACCACAAAAAATCTGCATGAGATGCTACCGCAAAACTGGAAGCCCACTGAAATAGCGGTATAGCTTAGTCGCTATACTGATTTAAATTGACATACATATAGCGGGTTAGTCGGTGGCTTACCTTGCTCGGCGAGCATACGCAAGTTATGTTGCATGTCCGGCTCCATCGATCGCAAAGGTAAAACGGAACGGTGGTCGCCAGATGCAAGATTGACAAGAATTGTATATTGGCTTCTGGTTATTTTCGTGGCAGATTCACTTGCGAAACGGAGCAAATATTTGGACAGATCATTGCCGACCGGCGTTTTTGTAAAGAAACGTTTAAATTGGGGCTAAGCGGGTATCTGGCGCTGTTCATCCTATGGTCTCTTTCATTGCCTATACGTTCAAAGTCTGCAGGGCAGTACGATCATTAGGGTATTTGGCATAGTATACACGCAGGGGAGGGGGTGGATCAAAAAAAATCGCATTCCGAAATGATGAGACCGCTGACGCCAGTTAAAGTGACGGTGCTAAGTGATGTGAATAACTTTATCAAGCGATGTTTTAGATTAATTTCATTTTCACGCAAACCTTAGCAATGCGTAACTATCCCCTGGCCACAGATGATGAAATCATTGAGCAGATTATTCATAGCCTCCGGCACTATGCCTTGGGGGATATCAGGAAGACCAGCGAACAGGGTTTACTGGTGGCCGCATTTATCTTGGCTGCATGTGGTATTGACCACATGGCGCATCACCGGTACTATAAAATAATTCGGAACAGCAGTAGCGAAAAGTTTATAGCTTTTGTCAATGAATATTTTGAAGGCAGATATGACGGAAAAGCTCTGTGCAATGATTTACGCTCCCGCCTGGTGCATAATTATTCCGTCACCCAAAGTTTCGCACTGACAAAAGGAAGACCCGATTGGCATTTGGCCACCGACGAGCAGGGAATGACGTGTTTGAATATCGATGTATTTACTGACCACATCGAACAGGCATTCCACAAGTTCACTGAACAGATGCGCTCGCCCGGAGATATTTGCAAAGCAGCGCTTGGTCATTATAAAAAATATGAAGTGATTAGGCAAAAGCTATAAACGAAAAGCTGAAAGCTCAACCATTTAATCAAAAAAATACATGCGATTAGCATATACCATATTGAAAGGGGAAATATCCAGTGGCGACCAAACGGCGTCCGTTCCCTTCGCCCTCGTCTTTGAAGAGGAAGGAGTTTATCAGATTGAAACCTTCCTGCCGGATAAAACTTATTTCGAGGTGACAAGAAATAAAGAGTGGCATACCTTAAAAGGAACAACCGAAAAGAATTTTGAGATTGAAATAACCTATATATGGTATCGCAGATTCAGCTTCTCTAACATGAAGCTTGAAATGGTGTGCGCCGGTCACCTTAAACTACAGAACAATAAAGAGGGTGACGCATTGGACACGGACGGTGAAGATCATAGTTGCCACACGATCGAACTAACGGGCCTGGCGATGAAAATGGCGCATCATACGGAAGTGAAAAGGTACCGCAACGGCACTAAAATGCAGGGGCTGGAACCGATTAATTTCGATCACACAGCCAGCACCATGATCGTGAATTTCAGCCGTACAGCGGGAAATTATTATCACCTGGTATTTACGCCCAAGAATGGCGGCACCATTCAATTGGATTTCACCCAGGACCGTGGCTATAATAAAATGACCTATAAGAATTACCTGCTGATTAAACCGGCGCTCATCAGCTTTTTGAGTTTCATGAACGGAGCGGATGTGCAGGTGAAAAAAGAATTAACCGGTTCGTTTGTCACGAGATCAAATGGGGATACCATTGTGGACGCCCAAACAGTCTATCATTATTCCGGCAAAAAGGATAGCATAATACAGCGAAGTGATTTCCTGCCGATTGCCAGTCATCACTCCTGTACTAGCCGCATTGTTCCGCATTTGTTTATCCATTGCTTCGATAAATTCTATGCGTTGGACAAGGACCTCGACCTGATGGCCACCGTATTTGCACTCAATAATGCGACACAAACAGTGGGTATGATGGAGCGCTTTTATATTTTGATGACCTCGCTGGAGAAACTAGCCACTAGTTATGCGCGGATGAACAACCAGGAAAGCAAATTCTGGGTAGACGATACGCTTTTTAAAGACAGCATATTGCCCCAGTTGCAAAAAGCCTTGTCACCCTTTCGCAGCCAGTCTGAGAAATCCGACAGCACGGATTGGGAAGTGTTGTCTTCGCGGTTAAATAACCTCAATACCAAGAATAAAAAAGGAACGACTGAAAAATTATATAGCTTACTGGAATTTGCGGGAATAAAAGTCAATAAAGAAATCGAGCACCTTATCAATATTCAGCGCAACCTATCGGTACACGAAGGAAAAACCGGTGACTCTATTGAGCATAGCATTAGCAATTACTGGAAACTGGATCATTTGCTCAGGGACATTATCCTCAACCTAATCGGATACGACCGGCTGCGCAACCATTATTACAGGTACTACGAAGGGGATTAAATTCGATCACATGATTACACTGAAGTTAGATATTCCGCAACTGCCTGTGATGGCTTACCCGTCCTACACCCATGTGTCGATTCGATTCACCAAGGCGGGTGATCAATATTTTCTGTACTCCTATCTTTCTGATAAGATGGCTGAACTCGCAGTAGCGCACGATCTGGTAAATGAACAATTGCGAAGGATATATGTAAGTCATTCGGAACGCAAAAACCTGCAGGTGGAATACGGGTCGTACAAGCTCGATAATCATCATTACGCCAAGCTGATGCTCACCAACCAGGTCGTTAACAGGCTGGCAGCCATTGTGTCGGAATTAATGTTTTGCATCTACTTCATGAAAAATATAAAAAACGGGTTCTCCCCAGCGCAGTTGTCGCTGAATAAGGCAATCAGTTGGGTGTTACAGCACCAGGAGCTGTCCGGGGAACTGGCTGCCTATGCAGAGCTGGTGAAAAAATGTGAGACGATCCTCGGTGGATTCTACATCACGGCGATTCGCCCGGCTTTCGATTATTTCATGATGGAGGATGAACCGGTGTATTTTCTTACGCAGCAAAATGGAAATATGACCAAGCATGCTCTGCGCGAACTCACCCAAGAATACACGGCATTTTTTGCGTCCGCCAAAAAATTGCTGAAAATACACGCACCCGAGGCAATTGCGCTTGGCATTCGTGAGCAAACAAATGACTGATACCATGGAAGTGAATATCCCGCAAATCCCCATTTTGCGCCAGCGTGGCGCAACCGGCCAGGCCGACTTTCTTTTTCATAACCTGCCTAATAGTCCGCTTTTCGGTTCACTAGGCACCAAACACTATGATTATAATGAGAGACATATTTTTATGAATAGCCTGCTCAATGAAATATATACGCTGCACGCCGCGCATGTGCAGAAAATATACGGAGCCGATGCAGACCATGAGCAGTTATCCCATGCCCGGCATCTTTTCCTCACCGAGACGATCGTATACTGGATGAGGCGAAACATTGATGAAATGATTGGACTGAATTATTACTGCTACTATGCATTGAAAAACGCCTCGGAGCCGACCAAATTAAAGATTTCGGCTATTGCTCATCTGCTACCTAAGAAAGAACATGCGTTGTATGCGGTTTTCCGCCAGCACATGGCAGCGCTGCAAAGGATCAACGATATCTCCAATACCTATAAACATTCCTTCATTACCAGTGACACCCATCACCTCTACAACCTGCAGGAACCGGCGGTCAATTGCCTGGACATGGAGTACAACAATGCCAAAACACCCCTGAAGTTCCACAGCTATTTTCTGCGCGAAATACTGGCCAGTTACATTGCATTTTTTCAAACCTCGCACAATACGTTGAAGCAGTTTAAATGGCCCAAGCCCAGGGATGTCAATGGACAGAACGAAACAGATTAAATTACACTCCACTTCCACGGATTTGCTTGTACAAAATCGCAGCGTTTGCTGCTGGCAAAGTATATGCAATTTAGAATTCTACCCTTCGATAGACTGATGCCAACTTGTACATTTTGTCTTCCATACTTTGTCTTTCCAATTTATTGTACCATCAGTCCACATATTTACTTTAACACATTGACCTGGTTAGCTTCGTTCACCTCATACAGCTCCCAGCCTATTTCCTTGAGTTGATCAAGAAATGGCCTTTCTACTGTGGTGTACTCGTCTAAACAGAGTTCCTTACTTTTTTGCGATTCGTACATACTTTTTTATTTAGCGCCAGGGTTAACCGGTTAATCCCGTTGCTGTCCGATAAGATAACGGACATGTCCGTTATCTTATCGGACATGCCCGGTTTTCGGCGGCTTTATCGCCGCAAATACCGGGAAAACCGCCTTAAACCACCGCTTCTCCTGGCAGCTGGTGGCAATATATCGGACATTGCGCTCGTAGCCTTCCGAAATACCGGCTTTTTCCGGCCGGCGGCGGCAGTTTTATCGGACATGTCCGTTATCCTGTCCGATATATCCGGCTTTCCGGCGGTTTTATCGCTGCTGGCGGCGGCAGCGCCAAAATATCGGATAACCTTGCGGCGGCCTGTCCGATATCCCCGACGTTATCCGCTGGCGGCGGCTACTATTGCCGCCATGCGGTACCCCGGTTCATCGTTTCTTCTTTATAAAATACCTTGTCCCTTTCTTTTCACCTTCCCGGTCCAATACTTCATCCTCCACCAATTTATTCAAATGCCTTGATGCTGTCTTTGGAATTACATTAAAGTGGGTAGCATAATCACCAGTCGAAATCTTGACCTTCTCCTTTACAAATGCAATTACGGCTTCATCAGTTAGAGCAGGGGCAACCGACTTAACTTCTGTTGCTTTCTGTTTCTTCCTGTAAACGGTTATTACAAAATAGCCTTCTTCCATCCTGAAACCAGGGTCTGGTAATTCTTCATTATCCTTAAAGGCTTTCAGTTCCTTCATACCAATTCCCCGTTCTTCAACAACCCCGGATTTAAAAAAGATATATGCCAGTTTGGGATTACGACTAATGGAAGGCACCTGGAATGTCCGGAACTTTTCAATATCTATGATTGGTCCGCCGGGGCTCCATATTTCTATTTTATCCTTTGATGCAACAATTCGTATTTGTTTATTTTGAATGGTATAATCCCGGTGAACAATTGCATTCACTATTAACTCACGAAGCAACTTCTTAGGAATATCAACTATCTCTTCCCGATGAAAGTTTTCACGATTAATTTCCGGAAGGAAAGACAAATCCAGTAAACTCTCCGCCTTATCCGGCATCAACAATATTGGGCCTTCAATATCTTTTAATTTTGCATCACCAACAGATTGTTCAATTGTAAATTTTATCCTTGCCTGTTCAAAAGCTGCCTGGGGATTACGGCCCAACACTAATAAACCAAGGCCGGTTGGCTTTACAGTATTTGAACGGTCAGGTTTGTATAACATGTCTAACTGCAACAAGAATTTAAAAAATCCTTCTGATCCGACCTTAGCACTCAAACCCATCCGATCAATCAATTCCTGCTGTGCTTCTTCTGAAAAATCGGTTATATCGAAATTATTCATGTGCTGTGTCAATACCGTTACAGCAGGAACAAGTGTTTTATGGTGTTCCTCTTTAGCTCTTATGACCGCATCATTAAAAAACTTCTTGTTTTCATTATAAATAATATCATAGAGATCGCTATCGAAATAATCTACTTCAATTTTATTGGCAATTAAAAAATCTCTGCCTTCACCTGCCACAGAAGGGTCAGGATCGATTGCTCCAATATATACTTTACCTATACGGGCATTGGTTATCCTTTCGGCACATGAAAGTTTGGGGTGGTTTCTTGCGCCGGGAGCACAAGGCTCCAGTGTAGCATATATTACAAGGCCTGTAAGATTGCTGCCCCGATGGTGACGTTCAATTGCTGTGAACTCTGCATGATCGCCAATTCGTAATTCGCCCCGATGTGACTTGCCGATCAACTCGCCATCTACGGTAGCAATCACAGCTCCTACTTTGGGATTAATCTTATCCTTCCTGTTAGGTTCGGGGACTGACCTTCGCATTTCGTCAATAGCCATTTCCATCAACTCCCTTGGTGTGTATTTCTTAGTTGCCATGGTAACTCATTTAAAGGCCAAAGCCTTGTTTAATTTTATTCAATACCTCCGTGTGGTTCTTTTTTAAATCATTTAAATTCCATGTAGGATACTGATTGTATATTCTGACTGAATTGCTGAATAATTCAACGTTACTTTTAAAATACTTCTCTTTTTTGTCAGCATACTCTTTATTGCTTTGTGCCGAGTTCTTCCGTCTTGAAATAAGCACCAGGTTACTCATTTTATTTGTCCATTCCGCTCTATCTGAATCTGAAAAGTCTGTTTTCCACTGACTGCTATCTGGTGGTGTTTGCGGAAGTATATGTTCAATGCTAATCGTTTCAGGCATTTCTAACTTCGTTGTATGACCATGATACAATAAGTCCAGTTTCAGCAATACATATCTTGCTGCCCTTTTACCATAGATATTGCCAGCAAAAGCATTTTTCAAATCATTTTCATCCAGCAATAACGAATCATCGTTCAATACTTCATCAACATTTTTTGCATCATCTATTGCCTGTATAATAGCGTTTACATTTTCAATTCTTGTAGTGGGAGTAAAACCAACAAGCCAGTCATTGGCAAATTTGTTATCTAATGCTTTTGCAAAATCAACCAACCGGGTTGTTTTAAATTTTTCATAATAACGCAGCAATGGCGCTATCCAAAAATCTGCTTCAAAACCTTTTTGCATCAGGTGCAGGTAATTGTACAATTCAAAGCTGTTGGTGAGCCCGTAATTATCATTATCAAAAAGCTGTTCGTAATGCTTCTTGTATTTATCAATAAACTTAAATGTTTCTTCACCTTTCTGCAATAGAGGCGTTTGCTTGGTGTAGGTTTTTGTGTTCCTATCGAAGGATTTAGGATTGTAAATATTATCCTCAAATTCTTTTAACAGGCTTACCGCTGCTTTTTGTTTTACCAATATGGTACGCAATTGTGAAAGAAAAGCATCGAAATCTTCAGCGAAATAAGTTTCTGTTTCTTCCCACTTTTTTGCCAGTTCAAGCCGTTTGGTATTGTCGTTTATCCTGCCAAGGTTATCAGCCTTCAGTATATCGCTGTTGCGAAGCTTAACGCCCCTGCTGTTTAAAACTGTAAACAATCGAAAAGCATCTTCCAGTTCTTCAGCAGCAACATAAATCATCAGTACATTGGAACGCATGTAAGGAAAGAAATCATCAATACTGTTGATTGCAAAATAATCACGGATGGTTAAAATGGCTTTAGACATATTGCGGATAGAAATGTCTTCTTCCGAATTATTGATCTTTTGCTTTAACACATCTTCTTTAGTTGTACCGCCCTGCTCTTTAACATACTCATTGATAAAATCTTTTACCTGGTCCCTGATGTCAAAAACAATACGAATACGTTCAGGTACATTATCATCAGTATTAGCCATCTGGTAAATAGTATCATGACAAGTTTTAAGGCGGCTGATATTACCGGCAGGAGTTAAATCTCTCACTACTGCTGTAATTAGAAACAATGTGATTAACCTTTGCTGCCCATCCAGCAAATCAAACTCTTCGTATTTGGTAGCACCGTCTTCCTTTTGTTTCTTCCTCAATACCATTGAACCAAGGAAATACTGTGAATCAGGATTTGACACCCTTGCTGTCATTACATCATCGAGTAATTCACTTACCTGGTCTTTGTCCCAAACATAAGGCCGCTGGTATTCAGGTATCCTGAACCATTTGGAAAACACATCCCTTACTAATAGTTTATCACTTTCAATTTTTTGTGCCATACTGTTTGTTTATATTTTTCATATCCACCCTTACCCTACCTATTAGCAGATCCTGCATAAGGCCGGTTTTAAGAGATTGGAGTTTAGATAAATTCTTTTCAATAGAATCGATAAATTTCTGAGCTGACAGTACCCTGTTTTTTATCCTCTCAAACTCAGAGTCGTATGATGTCCATGGCAGTTTAATAGTTCGGGTCTGTGAATAATTAAGACCTTCCCTATTTCCACCGGCGTTTAGTTTAAAAATTTGGTTCTATCCAAAAAAAGAACTTAAAAATGACTGTATAAAATATGCACTACTTCAGTTTTATTAATCAACCTAATTGCACAAACATGTTGATTTACATTTACTCTTAGAAAAGATTTTGGAACAATAGAACAACGTCCTATTGAAGCACCAGTAAAATTAAGTAAGACATCAAATTCAAATATTTCACTTCTTGCCATTCTCAACTTGTGTAACGGGTGATTTAATTGGATAACTTCCTTTTCCATTACTGACAAACAAATCCACCTTGCCTAATTTATTCTTCTCAAATTTATAGTTCAATAAGTCCCAATCCTTGACTTCTATTATTTGAACACCAATATTCGGATTAAAAATAATCATATCTGGTCGACTTCCATTTAAAAATGGCTGTACAAAAATTAACCAACCATTATACTTGGTCAGATCAGCTTCTGCGTTAAAAGAATCGTCTTTCTTTAAATTCAAGTCTAAGAACCTAATTAAGTGTACTTCTCCCTCCGTCAACGGTTGCTTGAAGTTTTAAATTTGTTCCCATGATGGCATTAATCTGCTAAACATTTATACTTATTGTTGGGTTTAACTGTATCGTTTTCGCCATTTAAAGCACCTCGCTGTTTTGATTGAGAATATTGTCAAAACACGTTTTCAGCATAATTATTGATTCGCATTGAAATATCTAGCGGACTGACGTATTTTTTCAGTCAGTTTTTCACCGTTGCGGTTCACCCAATAAGTTTTTTCTTTAAAGAAAATATCAAGTTTCTTGTTGTGATTTAAAACATTTGATACGATGCATATCCGGTAATGTTTTTTATTATTCTTCGAATTTTCAAATTCATTTGGGGTAAAATCGACAAAACTGAATTCCCCTGAGAGTCCTTTTACTTCTAATAGCAACGTTTGTTTTCCAGAGCTTGCCTCCAAGTCCCAACCGAGGTTTTCTTTATGCTTATACCTCACAACATAGTTTTGGTTTTCAAAATGTTTTGCAACTTCTTTCATACTTTCTAATTCAATTTTAAGCTTCAATTCAGCGTCACTCTGCCAGCCTCCACTTCTTATAGGGTTGCGGAAAATATAATGATCAGGGTCTGAAATATATTTTATTACCTCTCTTAAATACTTTCTATTATAATATTCTTCAACGTACCAAGCATTAGATTGACCTGGACCATCTTCCGGAACATCAAATAATCGATCATCTTTTGCCAGTAAATAAGCGTTTGATACATCTGTTTTGGTTAAATACCAAGGTTGATGGTGTCTTTGTTTGCTAGAAAATGATTGTATCTCCCTGAATAAGGTAGCATGTTCATACCACCCCACGATCCGCTGACCCCCCGTCTCGGGATTTCTCGCAAAGAACACCACTGTCACATCCTCGATGCAATCATCTTCAACATTTGCTCCTACACGTTTGAGTCTTAAATTCCTTCCTTTTTGAATTCGCGCATAACCGAAGTATTTGCTACGAATTGGATAGAAGTTGTAAACCTCGCCGCCATCTGCGTTCTCTGTTACATAAGTGCCTGCTCCTATAGGAATATCATCTGGCTTTACCCCTTGATAATGTTCCATCCAGGCAATGCGTAAAAAAATGAATCGAGGCATAGCTTGTAATATAGATAGTGATCAATTCCAAAATTTTCATGACATGTTGAATCGACTACAGTTTTCCTGTCATGACACACCGCCTCAAAATGTTACCGAGTAACAAATTTTCAGGTTCGAGTAACAACTGACTAACAAGAATGGTATTAACAAAGGATAGGATAAGGCAACATCTACAAACCTGGGAGGTTCATTACCAACAATATACGAACAAAAGCAAACATGAGCAAAATGCTCTACTTTCCAATACAAAACTTACTGAAAATCCAGTCCAGCTGTTCTTCGTTCGTGATCTCCCCCGTAATTTCCCCCAAATAAAATAAACAGCGTTTTATATCCAGCGACAACAGATCGCCACTTAAACCGGAGTCTAATCCAGTAAGAATCTCCTGCAGCGAAACTGATATTGATAATAGAGCCTGGTAATGCCGGGCATTGGTAACAATAGTATCACTGCCCACGGCACCACCCGCAACTGCACTATCAAACAAGCTTTTTTTCAGCGAGTCTAAATGGGTATCATTCCGGGCAGAGATATATACCATGTCCTTATACCCCGGAAACCATCTCCTGGATTCTTCTACTCCACGCACATCCACTTTATTCGCCACCAGCAAATACGCCTGCCCATCGAGACCTTTAACAAATTCTTCCA
>JAYUXA010000120.1:0-3749 GCA_043753245.1 Chitinophagaceae bacterium | reverse complement strand
CAGGATGAATAAATTGTTCCGGCAGCTCCGAACAGGATTCACTGGTTTTACGTCCAAACCAATCCGTGATAAATGCTACTGCCCGGGTCCGGATATCTATTTCATGATTTGGATGAAATTCTTCATAGCAGAAATGATGAATATATCCGGGCAGATCCAGTTCTTCCATTTCATAGTTAAAAAATTCTTCTGTCATAAACCGATAGATCACCTTATCCTCGTATTTACCCAGCACGTCCAGCTCCAGTTTATGCGCATGCAGGACGTCCATTAGACGTTTTAAGGCTATACCGATCTGTTTCGGTTGCAAAACCTCTGCCTTCTCGAACAACGGTTTTCCTATTTTTTCATAGATGGTGAGTCGTCTGCGGGGATCCCGGAATCGTTGCTCGAACTCATAGACAGATTTAAGAAACTCATTGACTACCACTGGAGGAATTTCTTCATGCGAAGTGGTACACACGGCACCGAACTCCGCCTTTAGTTTCATCATTAACAACTCGTTCTCCAGAGGCAATCCGAATGATGGAGTATCATCCTGATCATTAAATGATTTTTTTTCCATATTGATGATTTTAAAGTGAAAGTACATGCCGAACCTGACCGGACATCTGTTGTTTTCACCATAAAATCATCGTTTTTTCAGTAGTAAGTACTGTTTAAAAATGTATTGGATTGCTCCTCTTTTTCTATTTCTTCAAAGGAGGAAAGCACATCAGCCTGGCCTTTCTTTACACATATATTGTGCTCGTAATGAGCAGATACTTTTCCGTCCTTGGTTCTCACGGTCCAGCCATCTTTATCGTACCACACTTCTTTCACTCCAAGATTGACCATCGGCTCTATAGCAATGACCATATTGTCCTGCATTTTCACTCCGCTTCCCCGTTTACCAAAATTCGGAACCTGAGGGTCTTCGTGCAGATTTCTGCCAAGTCCGTGACCTACCAGTTCCCGTACCACACCAAACTTATATTGTTTTTCACAATGGTCCTGAACGGCAAAAGAAATATCTCCTATCCTGTTGCCGGATATGGTTTTCTCTATTGCAAGCAATAAGGATTCTTTGGTCACTTTCATCAGCTGAAGAATTTCAGGACCCGGGTCTCCTAGCGCAAACGTGTATGCGCTATCGCCATGAAATGCATTTTTATACACGCCTACATCCACCGAAATAATATCACCGTCATTTAGTTCTTTATCATTGGGAAAGCCATGCACTACCGCATCATTCACAGATATACAGGTTGCATAAGGATACCCGTTGAAATTTTTAAACGACGGGGTAGCTCCATTGTCACGGATAAATTCATCTGCAACCCGGTCAAGCTTTGCGGTACTGATGCCGGGACGGATTATTTTTGCAACTTCAGCGATGGTTTTACCAACCAGCAATGCGCTTTCCCGCAGGAGTTCGATTTCGTGTTGTGTTTTATAATGAATCATTTGAGTTTGTTAATAGTATTTTTCAAGGTGCGAAGATCAGAAAATCATTAAAGGGACCTACTGGTATCTTCAGATGATCTATAATATATAAAAATAAAAACCTGACAGGCAATGCCGGTCAGGTTTAATATAGACTGATTCATTTTAATTTATATAGAAGCTGCAGGAGTAATCGGTTGTCTTCCCTGAACCCTTCCACTTTTCATCAATCCATCATACTGACGCATCAGCAATTGTGTTTCAATCTGCTGGAGTGTATCCAGGATAACGCCCACCATGATCAGTAAGGAGGTTCCTCCAAAGAAAGAAGAAAATCCCTGCTGAACACCAAGCCGCTGGGCAAACCCGGGCAGAATACCAACTACTGCCAGCAGGATAGCACCTGGTAAAGTAATTTTATCCATTACGGCACCAATATAATCAGCGGTAGGCTGGCCGGGTTTAACACCGGGAATAAATCCATTATTTCTTTTCAGATCGTCCGCAATCTGTTTTGGATTAAAGATAAGCGCAGTGTATAAAAAAGTAAACCCGATAACCATCACCGCATAAATCAACATATACCAGTGATTACTGTGGTCCCCGAATATTTTAGCCAGTCCTTTCGTGGAATCAAAATTAGAAAGTAGTGTAGGAAGGAACATAATGGCCTGAGCAAAAATGATCGGCATTACTCCGGAGCTGTTTACTTTCATAGGCAGAAACTGCCTTGCTCCTCCAAACTGACGATTGCCGACAATTTGTTTTGCATACTGCACAGGGATTTTTCTAACTCCCTGTATCAGTCCTATCAATCCCATGATGATACCAACCAAAACGGCTATTTCGAGTACGAATATGAGTAAGCCACCACCACCGGTTGGGATCTTCGCCTGCCACTCTTGCCAGAAAGACTGGGGAAGACGTGCAAGGATACCCACCATGATTATAACGGATGCACCATTACCAAGCCCTTTATCCGTAATTTTTTCTCCCAGCCACATCACAAATAATGTACCTGCGGTTAATATGATTGTTGTTGACAACCAGAAATAGGACGAATAAGATTGAATAATAGCGTCTCTGTAACCAGGGCTGTTCAGGAATTGTACGTATGCACTGGCCTGCAAAAGTGCCACTGCCACGGTAAGATAACGCGTGTACTGGTTGATCTTTTTACGGCCACTTTCCCCTTCCTTTTGTAATTTCTGAAAAGGAGGATAAAGAATAGTCATCAGCTGGATAAAGATCGATGCAGAGATATACGGCATGATACCCAGTGCGAGAATGGATGCCTGTGAAAAAGCACCCCCGGCAAAAGCATCAATGAGACCAAGTATCCCGCCAGTGGAAGCACTGGGATCAATTTTGGTAGGATCAATACCTGGCAGCACGATATGTGTTCCCAACCGGTAGATCGCTATAAGCAGGAGTGTAACTAGAATTTTACTTCTCAGTTCGTCTATACTCCAAATATTCTTGAGTGTACTGAGGAAATTTTTCACTGGTTGAAGAAAATTTTATTGACTGTCTAAGTTACAGAATTTATTTCACCAGCAGTTCCACGGAGCCACCTGCGGTTTCGATGGCGGCCTTCGCTTTTTCGCTGATTGCATTTACTTTGAAAGCAAGTTTTGCTTTCAGCTCACCGTTACCCAGGATCTTAACCTTATCGGTCCGGCTAACCAGTCCATGGAGGTAAAGGGTTTCCAGTGTAAAGTCCTGGATAGCATATTTTTCAACAAGCAATTCTATCTGACCAAGATTGAATACTTTGTAGTCGATACGATTGATGTTTTTAAATCCTCTTTTTGGCAGACGGCGTTGAATTGGCATCTGGCCACCTTCATGAGCATTTTTGCGTTGGTAACCTGCGCGGCTCTGTCCGCCTTTATTACCTTTCGTAGATGTTCCCCCTTTTCCGGATGCTTCTCCGCGTCCTAAACGTGGTTTAGGCCGGTGTGTTGCGCCTTTTGCAGGCCTGATGTCGTGTAGATTCATATTGTCTGATTTTAACTCAACGGGAAATCATCCCTCGCTTATTTTATTATAGTTCTGTTACTTCCAGCAAATGGGTAACCTTGGTGATCATGCCCAGAATCTGCGGGGTAGCTTCTACCTCTTTGCTGGCATTCATCCGGTTAAGACCCAGCGCTTTCAGGGTTAATTTCTGGCGCTCTGGGCGGTCGATGGCACTTTTTACCTGAGTGATCTTAAGTTTTTTCATGATGAAAATATTTCTGTATACGGCATTACCCGTTGAATACTTTTTTCAGATTGATATTTCTTTGTTTCGCAACATTAATAGGTTCGCGCAGGGTAGC
>JAYUXA010000119.1:0-7922 GCA_043753245.1 Chitinophagaceae bacterium | reverse complement strand
GCGAAAAGCAGTCAAAGTCTTCGTGTTGCGCTGAATCGATTGTGAAAATTTGCGCATTCTCCACATGGTTTGCAGTAAAATTATAAACTGAATCTATTTTGTCTGGTTGCACTGAAGGAGCGCTTTCCAAACGCATATAGGGAATGGTAAGATGTATATTTTCAAAATCTTTGCTATTTCTTATAGCATCGAAATCGGCATTTTCACTTTTTGCATTTCCATAATGATGAAACTCTGAACCTTCCAGGGAAACCAAGCATTTAGCATTCAGGATCTTACCGGCTAAAACAGCACCTGCCAGGCCTCCCCAGCTATAACCAGCAATGCCAATATTATTGAAGTCAATACTTGAATTTTGCTTTAACACAGCTAAAGCAGCAACAGCATCGTTAACCTGTTCCATCAGGTCTGCTTTCTTCATTGTCATATCGCCGGGAAATCGTCCGATAGAACTTATCGAAAGTACAACAAAACCTTTCTCTGCCAGCGCTTCAAACAAAGTGAAATTTTCATAGCTCATACCATTAAACGCTGTCAGGTATACTATCAGTGGAAATTTACCATTCACAGCAGCAGCATTTCTTAGACTTTTTGTTTTAAAGCGTAGTAATGTGGCGGAGTCAGAACATTTGAACCCGTCACAAAAGAACTGAGCCAATTGTGCAGCCATTCCATTCCCTGCCTTTGAGTCAGTATAATAATTAGCACGCTGTTCCAAAAGTCCGAGTAAGTCCTGCACCAAAAGCACAGTATCTGCTGCAGAAGAGTTTGCAGGATACCAAAGATCTATATCAATTGGTCTGTAGTGAAGATAATCGGTCGTATCCGTATTCTGTTTGTAAATCCTCGATTTGTCCACTGTATGGATTTGTTTAAAGCCGGCTTTGTAAGATTCAGTTGTTCTACTTTTCTTTTCCGAGCAACTTATCAGAAACAATAACACAAACAGGATGGAAGTTCTCATTAAGGTTTTTATTTCTACGAATATAGTTTTGCAATATTCAAATGATTGTTAGGATTATCACAAAATGTAGCAAAAGAGGTGTGCTCTGCTTGATATAAGGACGTTAAAAATAACTTTGATAGATGGTATTCCACTTATACCAGCACAGGAGGCGAGCAAGGTATTTAACCTATATATTATCCAGTTTAAGCTCGATAAATTGTCGGCTACCGCTATAAACCTTTTAGTTTCAACCTAGATAATATCTAATTCAAGCGAATTTTATTTTTTGAACCTGGTCACTAAAATATTGCGGAAATCTCAATGCAATTTCCGTCATGATTTCATGGAATGCCTGTTCCGCTGCGTTCAAATTACCATGTTTATAATTTAGCAGTAATATGTAAATATTTAGGTACTAATTCGGATTTTTTCCGAATTAGTACCTAAATTTTACACAAATAAGTATAAAATCAGGAAATTAATTTAATCCTTTAATACAACAAGCAATCAGGTATAAAAAAAGAGTAGTTGATAATTATTTCCACGCCTGACTGATTACAGCACTCATTGGAGCGATCATAGGGGCAGATCCGAATCTTTCAGCAAGTTCTTTTTCCACTGTAATTTTTATCTCGTCTATCCGGTCAGGATGACGCTTTCTGATGTAGTCATAAACAGATCCTCCCTCTACAAAATTGTATGCAGCTTCTTTTGCCGTTGCACAGATGCAAAGAAGTCCTACTTTTTCAATTGATATTTTTGGAAACCCGGCATCCTGTAATAATTGTGCTATAACGCATTTATCATGCATCGAAGTAGCAAGATTAGAAGATTCAGGCAATGGCTCTTCCAAATATTTCCGGGCAATAGATCTGCAGGAGTTAGAAGCACCGTTATTCTCCAACTTATCCCAGGTTGTAAATAAGAATTGGCCACCCGGTCTTAGAACCCGATATACCTCTGCAAATGCTTTCGCCTTATCTGGAACAAACATATACCCGAAGCAACAAACAACCAGATCAATACTATTGTCAACAAAAGGAAGTTGCTGGGCATCTATATTTTGCCATTCAATATCAAGGTAACTTAATTTCTTTTTGGCTACGGCCAACATATCTTCGCTGATATCTGAAGCAATTAGTTTTGCCGAGGGTGAAATACGTTCCCGGATATGGCGGGTAACACGGCCTGTCCCGGCAGCAATTTCCAGCACAATAGAAACCTGGACGGGGTCAATTCGTTTTGCAACTTCTATGGCATATGGTTCAAAATATAAGGGACCGAAAAATTGTTCATAATGAATGGCAGCTTCTCCCGGCAGATCAGAGGAAGCAACTTTAGGAGTAGTATCATTCATGAATATTGATTTTATATTTCAAAAAAAGGTTAAGCGGCCATGGTACAAAACTCAAACCCTATACGCCACCGGGATTTGAAGATTTTAGATAGCCTTATGCCCATTCCTTTTGTATTATTCTGAATAAAGTGTTGGTTTAAGATAAGAAAATAATACAAATAATTGTGCTAACTTCCCTATAATGTACTGCACGTACCGTATCCCCTTCTTTGCCCACTGCAAATTACCCTGGTGCCAACGATGATGTAATTGAACAGGGGCTGAATTTTTCCGTCAACAACTAAAGTATATAATTATGATAGACCTGTTTCGATACATCGAACAATCTTTTGTTATTCCTTCTGCAAAAATAGAAGCTATTTCTGTAGAAAGTAATACGGATTTTCAAACGAAAACAAAGGAGAAGCTCACCTCAGGGTCTGCGACCACTCCGGAGATCAGGAAGCTCGCCAATGATTTCATCGACAATAATTATTCTGCCACAGGCCAGGTATTTAAAAACGGCAACTCACTGCTCGCTTTTCATAAGCAACTGTTAAACCTCTCGACCGCGGGGAAAGACCAGATTAGTAAACTGGCAGAAAAAATATTTGGTTCCCCGGTAAATAATATTGTGGGTACTGATGACATTCAAAAAGATACCAATCTTCTCAACGATCTTCTCATCGCTGTGAAAATGTCTACGGGTTTTGGGAAGGTCCCCGCAGCCGACATGGTTAAAATGAGGCAGGCCATCGCTTTTTTGACATCGATGAACAAGACGGAATTTGCAATAAATTCCTCGGCCGATATCCGGACAAAATTGCTCAGGCCTATTCTTATTCCGTCTGTATTTCTTAAAAAACCCGTCGTTACCCGGCACAGCCCCGATCCCGCATTGCCCGATCCCAATATCCAGTACCTCGATTCCCTGAAAAAAGAAGAAAAGGCCCTGGGTAAAACATATGAAGCACTGTTGTCATTACAACCTTCAGATCTTCATTTTAAAAAACTATCTGAAACACCAACTGCCGGACCTGCAGATCAGAATCTGCATGCTTTAAAAACGATGTCCGCTATTCAAAACAACAGGGACGAAAAACAGGCCTCCACAGCGCTCTACATTCCGGTCTTACCCAATACCCTACTCACCATTCACCCTGATACTGAATTGAAACTCGACGATTCCGTCAAAAAAACATTACGAAATGCATCCATCGATCTTCAATCAGTGCCCTTATCCCAAACTATCGATATCATAAAAAATAAATGGACAAAGGTTTCTAATACGCTTCAGCAGGGAACGGCAAAGGGACCTGCGAAGATCTACCAACTGGGCGTTCACAGTTTCGCGATACAGGATTTACCAGATATGAAAACGGCAGAAAGCAGTGTAACTCTGCCTGCGACTTTTCCAGATTTCAGCCAGGCCATTACCCGCCCTATCGGGCTGGGCAACCTGCAATTGGTAAGACAGGAACTGGTAGGATATGAAAAAGGAGAAATATCGCACATTCAGAATGTGTTGCATGGCGAGTTGCTCAGGAATTCCAGTGTAAGGCTGGAAGAAAACGAGGTAACTACCACCGACGAAAACATTACCACCCAGATCGATGAACGCGACCTGCAGTCTACCGACCGTAATGAAATGGTCTCTGAAACCCAGAAAGAGGCTGGCAAACAAACTTCCTCTACCCAGGACCAGACCAGCACCAGCAGTTATGGAAAGCTGGTTGAAAACAGTAAAACCGATTATGCCCGGTCAGTGACAGACCGTGCGGCAAGCAGCCTTACTCAACAAGTGAGGCGTCAAAGAATCGTTCGGGAAAAAAAGACCTTCACCGAATCGGCAAGGCACGAATACGACAATCGTGAGGCCGGATCGAAAGACGTGATCGGCATTTATCAATGGGTGGATAAAAAATATAAAACAAAAATTGTCAATTATGGTACGAGGCTTTTGTATGATGTCGTTCTTCCCGAACCTGCTGCATTTTTAATAGAAACGTTGAAAGCTGCGCCACAACCGGAAGGGTTTGAATTGTTCAAGCCTATTACACCCTGGTTTGGGCCGGACGGATTAAATGTGTCTAATTATATGGGTCTGTCAGGATGGTACGGTGTCTCCGGATCTGTTACGCCGCCGCCTGACGAATTCCTGTATACGGTCGCGAAACCGGATAGCCCCGATCCGAAAGGAGATATCACCTTTAAACCTGCCGATTATAGCTATTTATCTGCCTATGCCATCACTATTCCACAGGGATACCAGGCCGTCAGCGGCTACATCGAGACCATCAATCCTACACCCTTTCTTCTGATACCCGACCGGTTATATGAAGTGTTTATCGGAGGCAGCTACTATACGTTATTTGGCTCGATTCCCGGCGCACATAATTTCCTGAATACTCATTTTATCATGGCAAATGAAACCGGGCAAATACCCGTTACGATGCGTACGTTCGCAAATATATTCAGGTTCAGCATGGCCATCGGAATTCTCTGCAAGCGCACCGACCACGTTTACGAACAGTGGCAGCTCAAAACGCATGCGGCGATTATTGCCGGTTACAACAGGCAACAATCGGAGTACCAGGATAAATTATCGAAATACCGCTCGTTGATACAGTCGCAGGTGTCGATGGCAACCCACTATGCGCACAACCCAGCCATCGAAAGAGCGGAACTTAAAAAAAGTTTCATAGCTCTCCTGATGTCGGAACATTTTGGAACTGCCTACGTGCTGACTCCCGACCCCTTACAAATTCCTCCTGATCCGAAATACGTGAAGAAGTGGGGCGCTATGGTTGCCTTTTTCGAAAGAGCCTTCGAATGGGAAAATATCATGTACACCTTTTACCCTTATTTCTGGGGCAGGCCCTGGCGCTGGGGTGAATTAATTCTGATACAGGATATCAATCCGCAGTTCGAAGAATTCCTGAAAGCCGGAGCAGCGCGGTTAGTCGTTCCCGTTAGACCCGGATTCGAGGCGGCACTGGCGCACTTCCAGGAAACCGGCGACATCTGGATGGGAGAGGAAATTCCAGACATGTTCAGTGAACTGTACGTATCGATCATTGAGGAAATTAAGGCCCGGAATTATGCTCCCGGCACGGAGATCTGCGTAGCTGAATGGGATACTAAACTTCCTACCATGCTGGTTATGTTAAAGGAGGATTCGCTATTGCCTGAATGGAAACCTACCCCCTGCAATCCTTTATAACAAGAATAAATTTTGCAAATGGGAAATGGAAATGGCCAGGATCCGCCTGCAGGGCCGCATAAATATAAAGAGGAGATCAGCAAACGAAAGCGCTGGTATTATGAATGCCAGCTGCGAAGAATCAATTATGATTCCTTTCGTGGGGTAAATGCAGAAGGGAAAACAGCCGGTTCGGTTCCTGATCCTTATATGCCCACTCTTTTGAAACTGATCAGTGAAGAAGTAGCCCCGCCTCCGGGAAGCAGGTCTGCCACTCCTGCCCGGGTATACCTGGACAGCCGTCAGCCGGTGTGGACGGATGCAATGCGATCGCAGCGGGATGCATTTGCTGCAACGATATTAGGAAGGACCGGCGACTTTACGCATCATGTACAACCGGTTAAACTGGCAAAAGCGATCGATGATCTGAAAATCCAGTTTGAGTCCGCTCCTTCGGGATCCTGCTTCGATAGCCCGGCCAGTTTAAATGAATTTAAAAGAAAAACTGCGTTTACGGATGGGGGTGAATTGTCGCATGCCATCGCACGTATGCAGATAATTGCCGAAAAGCCCTGGTTGATGCCGGAGTTGTTTACGCTCAAAAATGAAAATTACCCCGACATTTCCGACTGGATCAGCTCTGGTGAACATGTCTTGCGATGCATGGAGAATGAACTGCAGGCTGTTCATGGAAATATTGTCAGTGACATGGACAATTCGCTCAGCGATGCCGACATTCCCTTGTACACCAAATTTATTTCTGAACTTTATTCTTTTGCGGCAACTGCGAATTTTTCAGACGTCATAAAAGTGAAATACCTGGAAACAGTCAAAGGGAAAGAAACCATCAACATACGTATCAAAACGGCAGGGCACGATTTCAAACACGCCAGTAGCTTAGACTACCAGCAGCTAGCTAAATATTGGGTACCCGCCATCCAATCGCCCGTAATGGAAGTATATGTAAACAAGGCTAATTCCGACATGGGTTTATGCCAGCTGATGCGAACATTGTATTTGTATGGAACGCTGCCACCTGATCTGGCAACTGATGAGCAACTTACCTGGAGAAAGAAAACCTTTGAAGAAGATAAATTCAATGCCTTCTACGATAAAATAAGGAATCAGACGGCGGTTATAAATTCTCCCGATCTGCAAAAAAGACTCGATGCCGTTCAGGCTAAATTAAAAGTCTGGTTTTCTCAAAGCATGGCATTTCCCAGGGGGCATGTCCCGGGATTTTCTTCTCTTTCGCAAGAGGTGCTTAAACAGGCAATTCTTTCTTTTAAATTCTGGCTCGATGAACCCTGGCGCGCGATTGTGAAAGATGCCGATGATGACGACAAAAAAGGAATTAATAAAGCAAGGGAAGATATTGGAAAGGGTGATGCGTTCGTGGAAATGGAATACTGGTCCGAGAATCATTACATCATGTTCGCATCCAGCGAATACCTTGCTGGGCAGCTTTGGGAAAATGAAAATTTTCAGCCAGCCAAACCATTTCTTGAAGCATCGGAAAAGGAACTCGGAATAAAAACGGGCAAGGAACGCAGAGCGCGAGGCAAGGCAAGATCGTTACGGTGGCTGAATAATAAACTTCAGTTCGGATGGACCGAATTTAATTCTCATGGTTATTACAGGGAACATTTTTTCGCACTGATCAATCTTGTTGATTTTGCTTTAGACAACGAGGTTAAGAAAAAGGCGGAGATCGTGATGGATCTTCTTCTATTCGACATCATCCGGCTGAGTCACAAGGGAAGCATGGGTGCCGCTGGTGGGCGTTCACAGTTTAAATCGAAAATGTGCGGCCGGGATAATGCCTCCAGTGATGTGTCAGAATTAATTCTCGGGAGCAAAGGGATTTTTCTGGATATAGGTGGAGAGGGAGGTACAAGCTTTGCTACTTCTACTTATATACCTCCTGCGGTTTTAATGGAGATGGGTATAAATCCCCCTGCCTTTGCTTTTACGGATAAAAGTCGTGTTTCGATAGGGTTTGATGACGCGCCGAAATATGGTATTCAGTATTCCCAGAAATCTGATCAGAAAGAATCGGTGTACAATGCCTACACGCAAAAGCGGAACAAACATTCTGCGGGAATTCAACACGTATACGACGCGATTGCAAAGTCGCACAGCAACTATGGTGCGGCTCAGGATGACACCGTATTCTGGTGGAGCATGTCTGCTTTTTACAATAAGCAGAATGTGCGTAATACTTTTGACTGCATCGATAAATACGGACTAAGTGAGGTTCCCGTATTCAAAGGATTTGTTACCTCCCTGATCAGTACTATTCTTCCGCTCATTCATAAATTTGCAGGTGCGGGGATTGGTGGCGCATTAACGGCCACTTTTATTGCAGGGATTCCGGGGGCAGTAGCAGGGTTTTTTGCCAACAAGGCGATCGGAGTTGACCTTGAAGAAAATAGTTC
>JAYUXA010000118.1:0-17345 GCA_043753245.1 Chitinophagaceae bacterium | reverse complement strand
GCACCCAGTACAGCAGGGTAATAAATGCAAGACGCTTTTTCTTAAGCATGTTTATACTTTTATCTTCTCCACTCTGAAGCCAATGTTGAGTACATGTTGCAGCGGCTCTTCACGCATAATATTTTCGGGTTGAAACGTGTAAAGGCCTTTTTGTGGAAACTTACGGGGGCCCATTATCAATATCCGGTGCTCAAAAATATCGTCCATCCCGCTACCCAGCCAACCCTTGTCATCTGTGGCAAGACGCAGATCCAGCCGTTGTTTATGGATGCTGTCGCCCGGAACCTGGAGGTAAACATTTAACCAGATATTGTTATAACGGTAGGCATCGGTGTGCCGTATCACTACATAAATATTATAGGCCGAGAGGGTATCTGTTATTTCAAAGGAGATCTTCGGTTTATAACTGCTGCTCCAATCGTGATTGGGAATAGATACATTTTTTTCAAAGACGTCTATCGTGTTGCAGGAAGCGAAAAAGAATACAACACCGATGAATAATGTATAAAATCTTAAATACATTTTATAGCACATTTAATATCTGTTCCTTTGCTTTTTCCAGTTCGTCTTTCATCATCACTACACATTTCTGAATGGTAGAGTCGTAAGCTTTCGCTCCGGTAGTGTTGATCTCGCGACCAATCTCCTGCAGAATAAAGGATAATTTTTTTCCTTTTCCTTCTTCCGGCTCACTAAGAATAGTCATAAAATAGCTGCAGTGATTTCTCAGTCGCACCTGTTCTTCGGTCAGGTCAATTTTTTCAATATAATAAATGATCTCCTGCTCCAGGCGGTTCGAATCGTAATTCTCTTTGCCTACATTTTCTTCCAGGATTTTAACGAGACCATCTTTAATCCTGGTTTTTCTCAAAGGCTCCAGTTTAGTTACTTCATCCTGCTGACGGAGAATATTAGTAATTCTCAGGATGAGGTCTTCCTGAAGAGACTTGCCTTCTTCCTGCCTGTGATGGTTAAGATTTTTGATGGCAGTCTGCATTACTTCCTGAAAAGAGACCCATTCAGTGTCCGTAAGCGTTTCACCTGTAGGAGTAATTACTTCGGGAAGCTTCAGCAGGGTGCTTAATATATGTGCTGAATCCAGATTAAGTGCTCTTGATAATTCTGCTATAGGTTGATAATAGGCCTTCGCAAGGTCCGTATTGATGCTTACCGGTTTGGCACTGCCGGTTTCTTTAAGGCTGATGGTACAATCCACAGATCCTCTGTTCAGGTTTTTTGATAAGATGTTCCTGATCTCAAATTCAAAAGGTTTCAGAAAGGCAGGCATTTTCAGATTGAGCTCAAACTGTTTTCCATTAAGGGATTTAATATCCACAAGAAAGGTTTTATCGCCAACTGACCTTTCAGCTCTTCCAAACCCCGTCATTGATTTCAGCATAGATATCTTTTTGGTGGCAATATAAACAAATACACACCAATCATTGGTATATCCTTTCAATTGCCGCACTGTTTTTGTCCATCACTACCTTTCTTTTCAGGCTCATTTTTGGCGTCATTTCTCCCCCATCGATGGTCCATTCCGAAGACAGTAGTTCAAATTTTTTTACCTGCTCCACGTGGTTGAAATAAGTATTGAAACTCGCTATCAGATCCGTATACATCTTCAATACCTCTGGATGACGGATCAAAAGGTCGTTGCTGCTTTCTGTAATCCCATTCTGCCTGGCCCATTCTTTCAAATTGGAAAAGGAGGGAATAATCAATGCTCCCACGAATTTCTTATCGGCCCCTACGGCCATCACCTGTTCGATATATACCGATTCCTTAAGTTTATTTTCGATCGGCAACGGCGCAACATATTTACCACCGCTCGTTTTGAACATTTCCTTTTTACGATCGGTGATCTTCAGAAATTTATTGTCAATCAACACGCCGATATCACCCGTGTGAAACCAGGTGTCCGCGATCGCTTCCTGTGTAAGTTCGGGGTGTTTATAATAACCCAGCATCACATTAGGACCTTTGCATAAGATCTCCCCATCTTCGGCAATACGGATCTCCACCTTATCTATCCGTGGACCAACCGTACCAAACATCCTGTCCACTTTCTGGTATCGGTTTACACTGATCACCGGAGAGGTTTCGGTAAGTCCATACCCTTCGAGTATCGGTATCCCTGCTGCAGTGAATATCCGGATCAGGCGCACCTGGCAGGCGGCTCCGCCAGACACAATGCATATTAAATTATTTCCCAGGGCAGCTCTCCATTTATTAAAGATGAGCATATTGGCAATTTTCAGTTGCAATGTGTACCATGCCCCCTGGGAAGTATTCAGTTCAAAACGGGTGGCCAGATCGTGCGCCCAGTAAAATAATTGTTTTTTAATTCCTGTTTGCTGGGCTCCCTTCTCCATAATGCGGTCATATACTTTTTCCAGCAAACGGGGTACGGTTGTGAAAATATTCGGTTTTACCTCCTTTAGATTGTCTGCAATGGTCTCCATCGTTTCTGCATAATATATCGCGCCCCCTTTATACAGGTAGAAGTAGGTGATCATTCTTTCGAATATATGATTCAATGGCAGAAAGCTGAGCGCCCGGAGTTCTTTTACCGGCAGGCAGGGCACACAGGCCAGCACATTGCTGAGAATATTCTTATGCGACAGCATTACCCCTTTTGGTTTGCCCGTAGTGCCTGAAGTATAAATGATCGTTGCAAGATCATTTTCTGTAATAGCGTCTGCAATTACCCGGAGTTTTTTATTTTGTACTTCGCTTACCTCAATCAATAATTCTTTCCAGTTCCTGCGTCCAGCAATTTCAGCGAAAGTATATAGTTCTTTTATGGAAGGAATCGTATTGCGGATAGAATCTACTTTTAGCCAGGTATCCTCATCATATACAAATACCAGTTTAACTTCTGCGTCGCTTAATATATATTCGAGTTCATTGATGCTGATGGTGGGATATACCGGTACCAGTACAGCACCACATTGCTGAACTGCAAGGTCGAGCATGATCCACTCCGGACAGTTTTTACTGAGAATGGCTACTTTATCACAACCTTCAGGAGATGAATCCTTGCTGTTAATGCCAGCCTGTAATAATCCTGCGCTCAACTGGCGGACAATACGATCTACTTCAGAAGTGCTGTAGGTTTTCCAGCTCCCGTTTTCTTTTGCTGCAAGCAGATCTTTTTTATCAGCCTGCTTTAAAAGAAGTTCCAGACAATCAAATAATCTCTTCGGTTCATTCATATGGCAGTACTTTAGTCAGTATTCAAACGAAGAAAAGATTATTTCTGATACATCTGCCCTTCGGGAACTTTAAATATCCTGTTCTTTTGAAAGGTATTAAACTTATTATACTCTTCATTATGAATGACCGTCCACTGCTGAAATGCGGAAAGATTATCAGCTGCTCCAAATATCCACTGGTTATACGCATCGAACAGGCCACTTTTGGCCAGCTGACGCTGGTACTCAAATAATCGGAATGGGATAGGCGGTTCGTTTTTTCCAAACCATTCTAATATAAATCTTGTTCTGAGCGCTGACAGACTTTCGGGAGTTATTCCGGAGCCGATAACCTGGGATTGATTTTTCATTGTGGTGATATACGCTTTCACAAAATCATTTCTGCCATCCTGGTTTTTCAGCATGTCCGTTTCGGTAAATAGTTTTTTATATCCTTCCAGCAGCAGGTTCTTTATTTCCGCCGTTCGTTTACTGTAACTTTCCAGGTTCACGAATAGTTCTCCGTATATTAATCCCCAGACCTTGTCGGCAGATAAATAATAATATTTTGCCGCATTGTAATAATTACCGGAATAGTTCGGATCTGACTGAATACCTTTTTTCCATTGATCCACAGCCCCGGATAGCTCCTGTCTGCTCCAAAGTATTTCTCCGTATTCATTTAACAGCGCGCCGTTTTCAGGAAATTTTTTCAATGCTTCCTTATACATTTTTTCGGCTTCTTTTCTTTCCTCTATGGCTTTATAATTCATTCCCAGGATCTGGAAGGTTTGTACGTCTGCCATACTGGTTTCTGATAAAGGCTTAATTAACGCCACTGATTTAGTATAATCCCGTTGCAAATAAAATACAAAGGCAAGATCTTTTTTAAGTTCAGCATTGCTTCGGTCGTTTTCTATGGCCCGGTTGAGTACAAGCACCGCATTGGTATAATCCCCCTGGCGGATAAATGCCTTAGCGGTTTCTCCCGGATTGTCCTGCTGTGCAAAAACGGCTTGCAGCAAAAAGATCAGCACTGTGAATACTATTACCGGTTTCATAGTTAATTAAATAATAAGTTATTAATCCCTGGTCAGGTGGGTTAAAAGACCATCCCTGAGCTTGGGTTCAAACCAGGTGCTCTTGGGTGGCATTACATTTCCACTGTCGGCAATATTAAAAAGCTGCTCAATACTCACCGGGTAAAGACTGAATGCCACCACCATTTCTCCGCTGTTGACTCTTTTTTCCAACTCCCCAAGGCCCCGGATGCCTCCGATAAAATCGATTCTCTTATCGGTACGCTGGTCTGAAATGCCTAATAATTTATTTAGTATCCTGTCGGACAGAATAGTCACATCCAGCACTCCGATGGGATCATCCGTGTAGGTATTCTCCCGGGCTGTCAGTTTATACCATTTGTTTTTAAGATACATGCCGAAATCGTGCAGACGGTCTGGCGAAAAAGATTTAGAAACCTGCTCCACATCAAAATCCTCTTTAAGGTGGTTCATAAAATCTTCTGCGGTTTTTCCGTTCAGATCCTTAACCACCCTGTTGTAGTCCATGATACTCAGCTCATTTGCAGGAAACAGAGTAGTCAGAAAATAATTTTCTTCCATCTGCAGGCGCACTTTCGCAGCAGATGCAGCCCGGTGATGACCGTCGGCAATATAAGTTGCAGGAACCTGTTCTTTAAACAATTGAGTCAGGGACGTATTTACCTGGTCGGAATTGATTACCCAGATCGCATGGCTAATGCCGTCGTCAGCTATAAAATCATATACAGGATCATGGGTGGATTTCCACTTATTTATTATGGTGTCGATTGCTTCCACGTTCCTGTAAGCGAGGAAAACGTTACCTGTCTGGGCCCGGGTGCTCTTGATATGATTGATCCTGTCCTGTTCTTTTTCCGGACGGGTAAACTCGTGTTTTTTGATGATGTTTTTTTCATAGTCATCAATGGAGCTGGCTCCCACAAGTCCTGTCTGGCTTCTGCCGTTCATGATCAGCTGGTAAATGTAAAAGCAGGCTTTGTCTTCTTTGAATAACACACCTCTTTGTATAAAAGCAGTTAAATTCTGCTTTGCTGCCGCATATACATCAGATGAATGAATATCAGTGCTTTCCGGCAGATCTATTTCTGATTTGGTGATGTGTAAAAAGGAATGTGGATTTCCCCTTGCTTCCACTTTTGCTTCTGCACTGTTTAGTACATCGTATGGGCGGGAAGCAACTTTAGATGCAAACTGTGGCTGTGGTCTCAGGGCTTTGAATGGAATAACAATGGCCATTTATTATTTTGTTTAACTTTTATGAGAGAAGTCTATCATCAGCTCCGTAAATACCTCTACACTTTCAAGAGGCATCGCATTGTACAACGACACCCGGAAGCCGCCGGCATTCCGGTGCCCTTTTACACCTACCATGCCTTCCTGGGTGCAGACATCAAGAAATTTTTTCTCCAGCCCGGGATCATCCATTACAAAACAAACATTCATTTTGCTGCGGTCTGCTTTTGCTACAGTGCCTCTGAACACCGGAAGCGAATCGATGGTATCGTACAACAGATATGCTTTTTGATTGTTTATCTTTTCTATAGCTGCAATGCCCCCTCTGGTTTTCAGCCAGCGCAGCGTGAGCAAGCATACATAAACAGAAAAAACGGGTGGGGTATTCAACATGGAGCCATTGGCGATATGGTTTCTGTAATCCAGCATGGTAGGGATCTTACGGTCTACCTTGCCTAAAAGGTTTTTATTTACGACCACGAGGGTTACGCCTGCGGAGCCTACATTTTTTTGTGCCCCTGCATAGAACAGATCAAATTTATTGAAATCAAGTTCACGGCTAAGTATATCACTGCTCATGTCGGCAATTACAGGAACCCCGGCGTTATAAAAGGGAGAAAGGTCCTGCCATTGCGTTCCGTAGATGGTATTATTGGTTGTTACATGAAGATATTTTGCTGTTTTAGGTACACTGAATTCTTTTGGAAGATGCAGGTACTGTTCATTTTTAGAACTGCATACTACTTCAACGTGCCCGAATAATTTTGCTTCTTTAATAGCTTTCGTAGACCACACCCCGGTGTCGGTGTAGGCGGCAATTTCATTTTCATTCAACAGGTTCATGGGAACTTCCATGAATTGGGAAGATGCTCCGCCCTGAAGAAATAAGACTTCATGATCATTGTCCAGTTGCATCAGTTCTTTCACAAGGGCAACCGCTTCATCCATCACTGCCTGGAATAATCCGGTTCTATGACCAAGTTCAAGAATTGATAAACCAGTATTATTAAAATTCAGGATGGCCTGGCTGGCCTCTTCAAATACTTCCCGGGGAAGTATACTTGGTCCGGCATTAAAATTATGGATCACCTGGGTCACACGATATGTTTGGTGTTATAAAATGTTTTGGGCGTTAAAGATAACGATTCGCAGAGAGCCAGCCCCGGTCTTATCATGGCCTGCTGCTACCATTCCGTGTTCTGCCTGTTTTAACCATACCCGGCTAGTGGTTTAATTGCCTGACAGGCGTTAACCATTCAGGGTTTTGCCGGATGAATTTATACAGCAGTTTCTCAATCGCATGACCGCCCCAGGATGGCTTCCCTGCTCCATTGCTGCTCCATTGTTTCAAACTCAAGTTGTTCAGCAGCGCTGAGCGTTTTGCCTGCAAGTTTGCTCAGGTCAGGCCTTCCGGCGTTTACCCATGCAGTATACCAGAAGGAAGCCACTGCATAAATGGACTGACGCAACCTTCGCTCTATCATGTCATCGAGCAGGGAATTATAGGCAATGGAATATTCTGACGAATATTGTTTTACCATGCGTCCTGACCGCGTTTCAAAAGCGTACTTGCGGTCCGGGGCAAATCCTGCACTGAGTTTCCTTTCGGTCAACAGCACGGAATCTGCTTCGGAAGCACTCTCCAGTATCCGCGACCAGCAAAAATCCAATGGGTTTTTGATATAGGATGCCCTGCCAATCACCAAATTCCATTCTTTCTCCGCTAGCAACTCCGGCACCCTTGATTCCCAGAATCCATGTATTCCCCGCTGGTTGGTCTGCTGACCATTGTGATTGCTGCTGGCATGCAGCGGCACATGTGAATCTGCAATATAATGGCCTAGTTCTGCAGACAGTTTTAGGATCCTGACCTGGTTCCCTTCTCTGAATGCCGTTGTTAAGCGCTGAAGCATCACCTGTATCCACCAGGGAACAATCCCATGCGCTTTTAAGGTGTCCTCCGTTAAAGTGGATACTGCATCCTTCCATTTCCTGGGTAAACCAGCATACGGAGCCGGACCGTAATGATCCATATCTATATAATGCCGGGGACCTTCTTCCACCATAGCATACCGCCTTTTGTCCGGATCAACCGCATGGTCATTCAAAAAAGCTATGTTTTTTTTATACAGGAGCAACATCTCCGGGGGCAATAGAAAAACTGCATTGTAATTGATCAGACGATGTGCATAAAATCCCCAGGAATATGTTTTTATTCCGGCAAAAAGCATCAAAATCAAAAAGCACCCTTCTTTCATACGCACTTTTTACTAATTATTTCACAACAGCTGGCGCACTTCTTGCCTCTTCTTCCAGCTCCGTAACACCCCCTGAGATGGCAAACTTCATAGCTTCGGCCGGGCTGATGTCGGTAAGCCGCCGCACCCTGTCCCGCTTAACGAAATACAGATGACCGGCAAAAGCATAACTCTTAGGGACATAGACCGCCACGTAATTTTCAAGACCAAATTGCTGCAGCTCCTGCTGGGTAATAAAGCCGATCTGCCAGACTTCCACCGCATTGACACTGACAAGAACTGCTTTGTCAAACTTTCTTTTATTGCCTGCAAACGCTTCAAAAAAATCCTTTAGCGTAGAATAAATGAGTTTAATACCCGGTGTCCGCTCCAATACCGTGTCCAGCAATTCTACCATACGGCCTACAATAAAGGAAGAGGATACATAGCCCACCGATACCACGGCAATGACCACTATGATAAATCCAATACCCGGTATCCTGCGCGGGATACCGGATTCATCCACGCCAAAAGCATGAGGGAAAAATCTTCCGGCTATATCCGGCAGTATATTATCAATAAAGCTGAAAAGCGCCGTTACTGCATAAATCGTAATAATAATTGGAGCCAGAATGATTACCCCCTGTAAAAAGTACTGAAACACTTTTTTAAACACGCGCCTTTCTTTCATAGTGATTATTTGTTCAAAACTAATTCTCTGGTTCCGTACCGCAACGGAGGAAAAGGAAGAAAGAAAAAAGAAAAAAACATAAAAAAAGAGATGGAAACTTTGGTAACACAAAATGTTTCCATAGTTTTGTGCCCCTGATAGGAGTTATGGAAATGAAAGAACGCATACAACAAAAGGCAAATGATTTATTCCACCGTTATGGCATAAAATCTGTTACCATGGATGAGATAGCCTCACAGCTCAGTGTTTCAAAAAAAACGATCTACCAGTATTTTTCTGATAAAGATGAGCTGGTAGAGGCTATTATTAAAGAAATAATGACCGATACAACGGCAAGATGTGAGCACACTGAATTCACCAGTAAAAATGCTGTTCATGAATTGTTTCAGGTGATGGATTTTATCCAGGAAATATTTGCAGAGATGAATTCGGCAATGATGTTTGACCTGGAAAGATTTCATTCACAGGCTTTTAAAACGTTTCTGGATTTTAAAAACAAATACCTGTATCAGAAAATCAGAGATAATCTTAAACGCGGTATTGAAGAAGAATTGTTCAGACCCGATATTAATGTAGACCTGATGGCAAAACTCAGATTGGAAGGAATGATGATTGCTTTTAACCAGGATGTTTTTCCATCAGCCAAATTCAACCTTGGAATATTACACGTAGCAATCATAGAACATTTTTTATTTGGTGTTGCATCATTGAAAGGATACAAGCTTATTTTAAAATATCAACAGGAAAGACTAAAAAGTTAAAACAATGATCTTTTATAAATTTAAATGGCTCAGTAAATTACTGGCAACCGCAGCAATCATGGCAATAGTAACAGCTGCTCAGGCACAGCAGCCGAATGTTTTTACCGCTCAGGAAGCAGTAGACTATGCACTTAAAAATACGGTGCAGGTTAAAAATGCATTGCTGGCTGTGCAGATACAAATTCAAACCAACCGCGAAATAACGGCTGCCGCATTTCCACAAATAAATGGTAATGTGAATTATACGAATTACCTGAATATCCCGGTCAGCCTTCTTCCCGGAGAATTTTTCGGGCAGCCAGGTACCTATGTTCCTGTGCAGTTTGGGGTGAAGCATAATGTTAGCTACGGACTGGATGTACAGCAGTTGATCTTTGACGGCCAGGTATTTGTAGGATTGCAGGCAAGATCCTCTGCGATTGCGCTTTCAGAAAAAGCTGTAGAAGTTTCGCAGGAACAGATAAAAGCAAATGTGCTGAAGATCTATTATCAGATCCTTGCCGGCCGCCAGCAAATAATCACGCTTGATTCAAATATTTCACGCTTTCAAAAACTCTCGGCAGATACCAGGGAATTATTTAAAAATGGATTTGTTGAAAATCTGGATGTCGATAAAACCGAAGTTACCCTGACGAATTTCAAGACGGAGAAATTAAAAGCAGGCAATAGAATTAATGTTGCTCTCCAGGGCCTGAAGCTGCTTATGGGAATGCCGGCAAAAGAAACATTAATGCTGGAAGATACATTGCAGGAGGATAAACTGAAAGAAGATCTTTCGGATGCGGCGTATACCTATAATGACCGGAAAGATTTTCAGCAACTGCAACTGCAGGAGAAGCTGAATAAATACAATATCAAACGTTACCGGCTAACATATTTACCTACACTTTCCGTATCCGGTAATTACACCAGAAATGCCCAACGTCAGAATTTCGATTTTTTAAAAACCGGAAAACAATGGTTCACTTCCACATTTATCGGCGTAAAATTGGCCGTGCCAATCTTTGACGGCTTTGCCAGAGATGCACGGATCAAACGGTCCACTTTCGAATTACAACAAACACAGAATAATATAGAGAACCTTCAGTTATCTATAGACAAGGAAGTGGAGGAATCCCGGATCAATATCCGTACTGCTGTCGTGACCATGGACTATCAGAAGAAAAATATGATGCTCGCAGAACGGGTGTATAATCAAACTAAATTAAAATTTGAACAGGGGCTTGGTTCAAATACCGAAATCACTACCGCTCAGTCTGAACTTACTACGGCACAGAATAATTATTACGCTTCCTTATATGATGCCATTATAGCAAGAGTCGATTATCTAAAGGCAACAGGAAAATTATAATACACTTATATGACACTCAAATATTTTAATATGAACTATACAAAACTGACAGCAACTGCGCTGGTGGTGCTATTCGTTATTGCATGCGGCAACAGCAATAAAGAAAGCAAAGGCCAGGTTACAGATAAAAAAATTCAGCTGCAACAATTAAAAGACCAGCAGAATAAAATTAATAAACAGGTCAGTGATCTGGAAGATGAACTAGCTAAAACCGATACTTCGGTCGCTAATTCAATTAATGCAAAGCTGGTAGTGGTGACTCCCGTAACAGCAGTAAAATTTACGCATTATATTGATCTGCAGGGAAAGATCGATGCTGAGAATATCTCTTATGTAACCCCGCGCGGTGCTGGTGGACAGGTAAGAGCAGTTAATGTTAAACAGGGTGACATTGTAAAAAAAGGACAGCTGCTTATTAAGCTCGATGATGCCATCAGCCGTCAGCAGATAGAGCAGGTTAACGTGCAGCTTAGTCTGGCAGAGACCCTCTACGATCGCCGCAAAAATTTGTGGGATAAACAAATAGGTACCGAAGTTGAATTACTTCAGGCTAAAAATAATGTAGACAATTTTAAACGGCAGATCTCTTTATTAAATGAGCAGGCAGGCATGTCCAATGTATATGCCGAAATAAGCGGTATTGCAGATATGGTAACTATCAGGGTTGGGGAATTTTTTAGTCCGCAGTCTGCTGTTGCCGCAGGCATTCGTATCGTTAATACTTCCAATCTGAAAGTTACCGCGCAGGTTCCGGAAAATTATCTGCACAAAGTAGACAAAGGCGCCACCGTAATGATCACTCTTCCCGACATCAACAAAACGTTCACTTCGAAAGTGAGTGTAAAAGGCGCATCGATAGACGCCAGTTCACGCTCATTTTATATAGAAGCAAAAGTGCCGGATTCAAAGGAATTCCGTCCTAACCAGTTGGCAATAGTGAAAATTCAGGATTATTCGGCCAACAATGCGATCACGGTTCCTATGAATACCCTTCAGAATGATGATAAAGGAAAATTTGTTATGGTGGCAGTAAGTGAAAATGGAAAATTGATAGCCCGGAAAAAACAAATTCAGATAGGAGAATTATACGGAAATGATCTGGAGGTGAAAGCTGGCTTACTGGCCGATGAAGCACTCATCATTGAAGGCTTTCAGGGTCTTTATGATGGTCAGCCGATCGCGACTAAAATTTAATTAACAGTCCTTTCATTTTCAAAAAGATCGTATGAGTGCATTAGAAAATCTTAAAGGAAGAATAAAGGGCTTTGGTCCCACGACCTGGAGTATCAAAAACAGAACGTCCATCTATCTGATGATGATCTTCGTTTCGCTGGCCGGAGTATACCAATTTATTACTCTGCCAAAGGAACAGTTTCCCGACCTGGTTATTCCTACCATATATATTCAGACCATTAATGTTGGTAATTCTCCAAAGGATATGGAGAACCTGGTGAGCCAGCCGATAGAAAAACAATTAAAATCGATCAGTGGAGTAAAGATTCAAAAGATTACCAGCACCTCCCAGCAGGATTATTCTGCGATCATCGTGGAATTCGATGCTTCTGTCGACATCGATATTGCATTACAGAAAGTAAAGGATGCTGTGGATAAGGCGAAACCCGATCTTCCTACCGATCTAACGGAGGAGCCCAGTGTGCTGGAAGTAAATCTTTCGGATCTGCCCATAATGTATGTCAATATCAGTGGTAATTATGATCCGCAACGATTAAAAAAATATGCAGATGATTTGCAGGACAGATTGGAAGAGCTTCGTCAGATCAACCGTGTAGACATAGTAGGTGCGCCGGAAAGAGAATTCCAGATCAACGTGGATAATTACCGGATGGAAAGTGCCAATATCACTTTTGATGATATCGCCAGTGCAGTAGCGCGGGAAAATCTGGATATATCAGGAGGATTGCTGGAAGTGGGAAACATGAAAAGAAACCTTCAGCTAAAGGGCCAGTTTAAAAACGTAGCCGATATTGAAAAAGTAGTGATCAGAAACACCAGTGGAAATCCGGTGTATCTGAAAGACATTGCAAAGATCGTAGACACCACTAAAGAAAGGGAGAGTTATGCCCGTCTGAACGGTAAGAATGTAGTG
Organism: Chitinophagaceae bacterium; assembly: GCA_043753245.1. Classification (GTDB taxonomy): domain Bacteria; phylum Bacteroidota; class Bacteroidia; order Chitinophagales; family Chitinophagaceae; genus Flavitalea. The sequence continues at coordinate 4,707 of JAYUXA010000118.1, read as the reverse complement.
ACCCTGAATATCATCAAAAGAGCAGGTGAGAACCTGATTGAAACTGCTGATGATGTGAAGGTACTGGTGGATAACATGAAGAAAAATGAATTTCCTCCGGACCTTAATATTGTCATGACAGGTGATCTGAGCAAGAATGCAAAACATTCATTCGACGACCTGGTGAATACCATTATAATAGGGTTTGTACTGGTGTTGATTATCCTGATGTTCTTCATGGGTGTGGTAAATGCATTTTTTGTGGCGCTGAGCGTGCCCCTGAGTATGTTCGTTGCATTTATGTTTTTGCCTGCAGCAGATCTGATGGTCGGATCGCATGTTACGCTCAATTTTATTGTGTTGTTTGCGTTGTTGTTCGGACTGGGAATTATCGTGGATGATGCCATTGTGGTAATTGAAAATACCCATCGGATATTTGTAGATAACAAAGGAAAGATCAATGCAGAAAAATCTGCAATTATGGCTGCCGGAGAAATTTTCATTCCGGTATTTGCGGGTACACTAACTACGCTGGCCCCGTTCTTTCCATTATTATTCTGGCCGGGAATCATTGGTAAGTTCATGATCTACCTCCCGGTAATGTTGATCTTCACACTAACGGCATCACTGATCGTAGCCTTTCTGATGAACCCTGTTTTTGCGGTGGATTTTATGAACCATCCGAATGAGGGGCATAAATCAAAGGCGGAAATATTTAAAAAACCCGGATTATGGATTGCACTGGGATTAGGCATTTTGCTGGATCTTACCGGCCAAACCTTCTGGGGTAACCTGTTGATATTTATCACCCTTGCAGTTTTGCTGAATCATTTTGTATTAAATGATGTGATACATGGCTTTCAGAATCGCGTACTTCCTGCGTTGATGCAACGGTATGAAACATTGCTTCGCTGGTCGCTGAAAGGCTGGAGGCCTGTATACCTGTTGATCGGAGTGGTATTGCTTTTTGTAGCGAGCCTGTTCATATTTATAGGGGCCGTAGGCAGTGGCAGGGTTAAAGTAGTATTCTTCCCTAAATCCGATCCGAATTTTGTGTATGTGTATCTGAAGGAACCCGTCGGAACCGGCGTGGATTACACCGATTCCATTACCCGCTTATTGGAAAAAAGAGTGTACAAAGTGCTGGGAATGGAAAATGGTAAACAAAACCCTGTCGTTGAAAGTATCATTTCGAATGTAGGGGTAGGTGCTGCTGATCCATCCAGCGGAGACGCAAGTACACGTCAGGAACTCGGCCGTGTGCAGGTTTCTTTTGTTGAATTTGAAAAACGGGAAGGCGTTTCCACAGCCATGTACCTGGATTCTATACGTAATGTGGTGAAAGGCATTCCCGGTGCTGAGATTTCTGTAGACCAGGAAAGCAGCGGTCCCCCAACAGACCCTCCGGTAAATATTGAAGTAGCCAGTGAGGACTTCGATAACCTGATCAAGACCGCTGTAAACCTGAAAAACTATCTCGATTCAATTCGCGTTCCAGGTGTAGAAGAATTAAAAATGGATGTCGATCTTACCAATCCGGAAATTTCGCTTACTGTTGACCGTGAGCGGGCATTGATCGAAGGTGTTTCTTCTGCACAGATCGGCCAGCAGATCAGAACGGCACTCTTCGGACGGGAAGTTTCCAAAATAAAGGATGGAGAGGATGAATATAAGATCCAGCTGCGTAACCAGGAACTGCAACGCAGGAGCCTTACCGATATCTTAAATATGAATATTACTTTCCGGGACATTTCTTCCGGAGGAATCAAGCATATTCCGATCAGCTCGCTGGTTAAGGTTGACTATACTACTACACTTGGAAGTGTGAAAAGGAAGAATAATAAAAGGTCTATCGCACTTCGTTCCAATGTGCTTGATTCTAAAGGATATACTCCTACAGCGGTAAACGCGCAACTTAAATCACATCTTGATAAATTTCAGGGGGCACAGCCTGGTGTTACCATTAAACAAACGGGTGAAGGTGAGCAGCAGGCGGAAACGGGAGCTTTTCTTGGAAATGCAATGCTGATTGCGCTTATGCTGATCCTGTTCATCCTCGTTCTGCAATTTAATTCTATCAGTAAATCAGTGATCATTCTTACGGAAATATTATTCAGTATCATCGGGGTGTTTCTCGGATTTGCATTGACTGGAATGGATGTATCTGTTGCCTTTACGGGATTAGGAGTAGTAGGCCTCGCAGGTATTGTTGTGAAAAATGGGATACTTGTTATTGAATTTGCCGATGAGCTCAGGGCTCGCGGACTCAAAACCAGAGAAGCGATTATTCAGGCAGGTAAGACCCGCATTATTCCGGTATTGCTGACTGCGCTTGCCGCTATCTTCGGTCTGATCCCACTGGGTATCGGCTTTAATATCAATTTCGTTTCTTTGTTCGAACACCTGAATCCTCATATCTACATCGGTGGTGACAGCTCAAAGTTCTGGAAACCACTTGCATGGACGATCATCTTTGGGCTGATCTCTGCATTTTTCATGACCCTTATTGTAGTTCCGGGAATGTATCTGATCGCCGAGCGGCTGAGAAGGCCAATGCGAAATATCTTCGGTGGCAAATGGATTTCTATCATGGGTATTCCGCCATTAACGGTATTGTTTTTCTTTCTGATGATCTGGACGGCAATCGTTCAGGGAGTTAAAAAACGCCGGAGAGCAAAACGTCTGCAGGATGAACGCGTAAATGAGGCTTTCATAGGCAGCTGGTTCTAAGGTGCTGACTGAATAAAAAAAAGGGCCGCAAAGTAATCTTTACGGCCCTTTTTAGTTATGGTAAAGGAATATCTAAGTAAGTAGTACATTCAAATATTCGTTCAGCACCCTGGTGTTTATGCTATTTAACTGAAGCTGCTTACCCTAATCTTTATTCTATTCAAAAAGTGGCTGAGGAAATCCTGGTGTTTATTCTGCCAGATGTTCGCTGAGCACCCTTATAACTATTCTGTTTCGCAGCACTTAAGCGACAGGTTCTGCTCCAGGCTCAGCGCCTCGTTCAGGTTTCGGACGCGGAGGCCGTCTTTCAATATTATTTCCTGTAGGTTTTTGCTGGGATGAACCCTGCTGAGGAGGTCTTTGCTGCGGTGCTCTTTGTTGAGGAGGTCGCTGCTGCTGTGAAGGATTTCTCTTTTGCTGCTGCTGAGGCATGTTTCCTCTTTTCTTTTTTTCAGCTTTGTCAAGTGTACGAAGACTGATAGCTCCAACCAGGTCCACATATTCAGGTTCAATTTCCTTTGGCTTACTGCTGGTTACTTCAACCGCTTCAAGATCATGCGGAATAATATCCTTGAAATTGTCTGATTTTATTTTTTTAACCCTATCAATCGTCAGCGGGTATTGTTTGGAGCTGTCAGGAAGAATATACCACATCAGGTTCCTGAAAATATCCTTTTTGATGAGGATAGCAGTGCCTTTAGAAACCTTTATCGTATCCGCATTTTCCGGAAAATGCTGGAGTGCATCCAGGTAAGTATCCAGTTCGTAATTTAAACAACATTTAAGCCTTCCGCACTGGCCGCTGAGTTTACTTTGATTGATCGATAAGTTCTGGTATCTGGCTGCAGTGGTATTCACGGATTTGAAATCAGTAAGCCATGTACTGCAGCAAAGCTCGCGTCCGCAACTACCGATACCACCTACTTTTCCGGCTTCCTGCCTTGCACCAATCTGCCGCATTTCTACCTTAACCTTAAATTCTTTTGCGTAGATTTTTATAAGCTCTCTGAAATCAACCCGGTCATCGGCTATATAAAAAAAGGTAGCTTTACGGCCATCCGCCTGAAACTCCACTTCACTGATCTTCATATCCAGATTCAACTGTTTGGCCATCGCCCTGGATCTGATCACCGCTTCCCGCTCTCTTTCTTTATTCACCTTCATGATATCAATATCACGGTCTACCGATCTGCGCAATACTTTACGCATCTCGGGATCCAGCTCATTGATCCCTTTTTTCTTTAATTGAAGACGAACCACTTCACCGGTGAGATTGATCATACCTACGTCAAAGCCGCTTACTCCTTCTACTGAAACCATGTCGCCTTTTTCAAACAATTGCACCGTATGATTTCGGAAATAATCTTTACGGCTTCCGTTATTAAAGCTGACTTCTACAACCCGACAGCTTGTGGCAGCGTCATTTATAGGTAAGTTAGTTAGCCAGTCATATGCATTCATGCGGTTACATCCACCGCTACTACATCCTCCATTGCTTTTACAGCCAGCCGCTTTCTCTCCTCCCGTTCCACACGAACTACAACCCATTGTTTATTTATCTTTTAGTGGTTCACTTAACGTGCAGAATATTAAATTGTTAAGCACACGTCAGAATGTCAAAATTAAGGATTTATCAGCAATGATGTGGTATAGTTTGATGGTGAGGGCGTGAAAGAGCATTTTGGCATTAGCATTTCTTTCTATATAAAACGAAGCTTTATCCAGCTCTTCTATGATTGCCCGCTGCTGATTTATACCAGCCATTTTGTTGAGACGTATTGCAAAATCCTGCTCATTATCCGGAATTGACAGCTCATGACCTGGCATAACCTGGATCCGTATAGCCTGTTCCAGCAAATGATTAAAGTACCTTAAGAATTGTTTTTGATTTTCGCGTCCCTGCTTGCTGATCTCTTCAATCCATTTAACCTGTGCCACAGGTCCGGTTTTCATAATCGCATTCAGCCAGTCTCTCAACAAAGCCTGCCAATCTTCTCC
>JAYUXA010000117.1:0-3759 GCA_043753245.1 Chitinophagaceae bacterium | reverse complement strand
GGGCATTAATGCCTGAAAATATTTTTAACTGCATCATCAGGATATAGGTGATGAGCCAGATGAGAACGTAAAGATTTAGTTCTACAACAGATTTATTTCGGGTGAACGTCAGGATCACCAGCCCTACAAATAAGGTAATAAACACGATCAGGTACGAGGTCCATGTATTTATCCTGTTCAGGATATTTAAAAAGATCTGCGAAAAAAAGAAATAACTGAGTGCCAGGGTACCAAGGATAAAAAATCCGATGAAGCTGTATTTCGTAAGACTGAAAAAATTAGTGACATTAAAAGAGATCTGGGCATCGGCAACCAGACTCTGCAGTATGTCTGCAAATATAAAGGTCATCACTACCAGCACTATGCTCATAGCAACGATGACCGTAAAGTTTACCCATTTGGATCTGGAAGGTTTTACCATAACTGGTTGCCATCTTCTGCTGATGTACAGCATCAGCCAGCAAAACAGGATACCGTTGATCATCAGATCTCCGAGAGAACTTAACAAAAAACTGGAACTGTAAATTGCCGGGTCGAACAATTCAAACTGACGCAACTCGAATAAGGAAGGATTATAATAAACAAACAGGCGCATGAAGAGGATCATTGCTGCCAGAAAAAAGATACCCGCCGGAAGGCCGTATTGCTGGTGGATGAATTGGGCAGACTGGTGTATATAAATAAATAATAAAAAAACACCAAGCAGAGCGATAAGGATCGCCGGCCAACTGGTCTGCTGCTGGTGAATAGTTGTTTTCTCCAGGTAGAACAAAATATTCCCGTAAGAACTGGTGATCTTGTATTGCGTTGGGGTAAAGGTGATGTCCACTCTTGTTTTTGCGTCGGGGTACGCAGCAAATTCCTGTTGAAGATTTTCGATCTCTACAAAATATTTATACATTACCGGAAGCAGCCCCTCGACAGAGATCTTTTTACCGTCCGAAAGAATAAGGGATTTGCTGGTATGCACGTACAATCCATTACTTAAGCGCACCATCCGGCTGGCATCGCTTTCATTCATGATATTAATTGGGGGCAGGGTCTGTTGCGTATTCCAGAACCGCAGCCTGTGCTCCGCACCCGCATCTTTATCATAAATAAAAAAGAAAAAGTCTTTATGTTTATCGGAAACACTTCGCAGGGTTTCCTCCGTATAGGTTCTATTGACCAGGGACCTTAATAAAGACGTGTCTTCTGATAACTTTTTAAAGCTGGCCTCTTTATCAAGAACATCCTGCTGAATAAGTTTGGCGTAAAACGGGGACGAGGTACTTCCGACAATATAATTATTCACCAGTTTTGCCAACAAGAACATGGCGACTGCGAGGGCGAGTATAAACAATCTTCTGCTTCCAAACCTTGCCAAAAGATCTTTCAATTGCCTGAATTTTGTTTTTTAATAGTGTTCCAGATAGCATCCATTTCTTCCAGGGTCATCTCAGACAATGGTTTACCCTGCTTTAATGCCAGTTCTTCCATTCCGGTAAATCTGGATATGAACTTTTTATTGGTTCGTTCAAGTGCATTTTCCGCATCGATATTCAGGAACCTTGCATAATTTATCAGGGAGAATAATACGTCGCCAAATTCGTCCTCGATCTTATCCCTGTCTGCCATTTGTATAGCTTCTTTTAGCTCGCCGATCTCTTCTTCTACCTTTTCCCAAACCTGGTCCTTATTATCCCATTCAAAACCCACCTGTCTGGCTTTTTCCTGAAGACGGATAGCTTTTACGACTGCAGGAAGGGCCCTGGGTACTCCGCTTAACACAGATTTCTTTCCTTCTTTTAGTTTTATCTTTTCCCAGTTCCTCTTCACGTCTTCCTCATCATTTACCTGCACATTATCATATATATGCGGATGCCTCCGTACCAGTTTTTCACTGATCCCCTGCAGTACTTCAGATAGCCCGAACTGACCCTGTTCTTTCGCAATCAGTGCATAAAAAAGGATATGCAACATCAGGTCACCCAGCTCTTCTTTAATATTTTCCCAGTTGCTATCCGTGATGGCATCAGTCAGCTCATAGAGCTCTTCAATAGTTAGCTGTCGAAGGGTTTGAATGGTTTGTTTCTTGTCCCAGGGGCAGCTTACCCTTAATTCATCCATGATATTTTTCAGCCGCAGGAATTCGCTGGTCAGTAACCGGTCTTTTTCATCCATTATTTAAGTTCTGCTAAAGGTTACGGCAGGGATTTGACGCACCTCTAAATTTTGACTAAAAATACACATTCGGCCGCTGGATATGTGAAAAAGAAGGGATATTCGCAGCCAGATGAACATAAATATCCAGGTCATTATGAAATACCCGATTTGCCTTCTGTGTTTTACAATGTTTGTTTCTTCGGCTCATGCTCAATACTATTACAAAGACCTGCTGGTGCCGGCGCAGGCGGGTGTGCAGGTACAGCTCTATAAAAAGCAACATATAAAAGTTATTACGCTCCATAGTTTTGAGTCTACCGGCGAGGCCACTGAAAATTTTAAAGGCACGGTATCGGTAGATCAGCAATTTACACGTCTTATTACCACGCTGGAATCCCCTATTGGCGGTGCTTCCGTATTAACCAGTAAATTCAACGAAGCAGGATATCTTCTGAGTACTGCGGATACCACAGATGGATCCGGAAGTACCACCACCTATCTGATCAAAGAAAATGGTACACCATTAAAAGTGACCAACAGGGCTATATCTGCCGGTGGCCGCCAGGAATTAGAAGAGCACAACTGGATGTATAAAAACAACCTGCCTCAGTCTATGTTAAGAATTAAAAATACAACGGATACTACTTTTGTCCGGTTTGTTGCAGATGAAAAGGGTAATGTTGCGGAAGAAAACAGTACCCGCAATGGATTGATTATTCCATCTTATTATTACTATTACGATGAAAACAACAGACTGACGGATATAGTCAGTTATAATATTAAAGCAAAGCGATTGCTGCCAGCTTATGTATTTGATTATAATGAAGATGGATCTTTAAAATCAATGATGGTGGTACCGGAAGGGAGCAGCGATTATCAAAAATGGTATTACGAATATGAGCAGGGACTCAAAGTTAAAGAGACCGTTTTTAATAAGAAAAAACAACTGCTGGGCACCATTAAATACGATTATGAGTGAACGGGATTTCCATTCCCGGGCTTAACCTCCCTGAATGTGTTTTTCCTTAAATTAACCCCATAAGTGTAATTGGTGGACAGGATAATATCATTGCAGTCAAAATGCTTCACCACTCCATTTTCCTGAAGGGCAACTACCCAGCAGGTGTTCTGGTGCATGCCGTAATCTATTAAAAAAATAGCATGCCCCACTCCCAGGGGGGTATTGACCAGTATAGTCGGATCTAGTTGAAGTATCATATCGGATAATTTAGAAAAACCATGCCAGGCATACCTGATCTAGTCCCCTATTTTGTTTAATATTTTGGCGAGATCGATCCCTTCAGATAAGACAGGCTTAAAAATATCCCCTTCTTTTTTTATACGTTCCAGGGCATTTTTAATCGTAAAATCTTTCAGTTGCAATCCTTTTTTTACTTCCTCCCAGTGCAAAGGCATGGAAACTGTGGCGCCAGGTTTTGGCCGGGCAGAATAAGGTGCGGCAAGTGTAGCGCCGGGGCGGTTCTGGAGAAAATCAACATACAATTTTCCCTTCCGTTTTTTAACGATGCGTTCAATACTGGTAAGCTCCGGTAGCCGTTCCTGTACTTCCGTAGCGATCCATCTGCCAAAAAGCTGACATTCATCATAAGAATA
>JAYUXA010000116.1:0-7934 GCA_043753245.1 Chitinophagaceae bacterium | reverse complement strand
ACAGTTGTAAAACAGCTATTCCTATCTCTGTAAAGTTAAGCAACACGGTATAAAAGAAAACCCGCTCAGTAGAGAGCGGGTTGATTGATCCATAATGTGGTGTTAAAAATCAGCTTTCTCTTTTATCCTGCAATACAGAACAACAAAAGGAAGACCTTATCCTAAATAAGCTTTCAAAGCGTTTGAATAACGCGCTTTCTGTAATCTTTTGATCGCTCTTTCCTTGATCTGGCGGATACGTTCCTTTGTGAGGTCGTACTTCTGCCCGATCTGCTCAATAGTTACTCCGTTTTCACCATCGAGACCGAAGTAAGCATTGACGATTTCCGCTTCGCGGGGGCTGAGTGATTTCAACACCCGGCGGATCTCGTTTCGAAGGGAGTCTTTCATGACATCGTCATCCGTGTCATCGCCACCTTCCAGTAAATCACCCATTGCTACATCTTCTGCTTCGTGCACAGGTGCGTCCAGAGAAGTGTGACGGGTGTTACTTTGAAAGATATTATTGATCTCCGTTTCACTCATTTCCAGCAGCTCTGCCAGCTCTTCCGTGCTGGGTTCGCGCTCGTGTTCCTGCTCAAAAGCCATGTAGGCTTTGTTCGCTTTGTTGTAAGTGCCAATTTTGTTTTGAGGCAGGCGGACTAATCTGCCCTGCTCTGCCAACGCCTGTAGAATGGATTGGCGGATCCACCAAACAGCGTAAGAGATGAACTTAAAACCCTTGGTTTCATCGAAACGCTGGGCAGCTTTAATCAGTCCGAGGTTACCCTCGTTGATCAGGTCACTAAGAGAAAGGCCCTGGTGCTGGTACTGCTTAGCAACAGATACCACAAATCGTAGATTTGCCTGCACCAGCTTGTCTAATGCACGTTGATCACCCATTTTAATTCTCTGGGCAAGCACGGTTTCTTCTTCCGGAGTAATCATCGAGATCTTTGAAATCTCCTGTAAATACTTCTCTACCGCCTGGGAATCCCTATTGGTGATCTGTGTAGCAATTTTGAGCTGTCTCATATGTGAATATAAAAATTGACGAATCCTTACGGCTCGGATACAGATCAACAGTAAATAGTCGTTAAAAATGCGCGTAAAGTTGCAAAAGGGTGGTTGCAATAATTTTACGCGTTATACCGTTGCAAATTTAACACGGGTAATCGGAACTTCATAGCTTTTTAAGATAAAACTCTGTGAATAATTGAAAACAGACAGATTAAAAACACTTTAGTAAGCTATCATTTCGCCACGTGTTTTTAAAATCAATTGCTTTTTAACTCCCTTTTCAACCCTTCCCACGATACGGGCCTCTATACCAAATGCAGCAGCAGTATGTATCATAGCTTCAGCTCTTTTTTCGGCGGCAAAGATCTCCAGCCGGTGACCCATGTTAAATACCTGGTACATTTCTCTTAAATCTGACCCTGAAGCTTTTTCAATTATTTTGAAAATAACAGGTGGATCGAAGAGATTGTCCTTGATAATAGTGAAGTCAGCAGGTAGATACTTCAGGCATTTCGTTTGTCCACCCCCGCTGCAATGAATAATTCCGTGAATATGCTCATACGAAGTCCTTAGCAATTCCTGCAGTAAGGGGGCGTATGTACGTGTCGGCGACAACAGCAATTTGCCAACCTCATAGGTTGCGGCACCGTCTTTTACAGTATCGGTCATCCGGTGAGGACCGATATAAACTACTTTTTTATCCAGCCCGGTATCAAAAGACTCCGGAAACGTTTCGGCATAATATTGATTTAAAGCATCGTGGCGGGCACTGGTAAGCCCATTGCTGCCGATCCCGCTATTATAATGGTTGTCGTACGTGCAGGTTCCTGATCCGGAAAAACCTACAATGACATCTCCGGCAACAATAGACTCGTTCGTGACCAGCTTATTTTTCGGCCATCTGGCAGACATAGTGCCATTTACCGCTACCGTGCGCACGACATCTCCCACATCGGCGGTTTCACCCCCCAAATAGTGAATATTTACATTAAATTTTTTCATATCCTCAAAAAACTGCCGGGTGGCCTCAATAATGACGGTAAGGATCTCTCCGGGGATCAAACGCTTGTTGCGGTCAATGGTAGAAGAAAAGAGAATGTTATCGGTAATTCCGGTGCACAGCAAATCGTCCAGATTCATCACAATCGCATCCTGAGCAATGCCCTTCCATACAGAAAGGTCGCCGGTTTCTTTCCAGTAGAGGTACGCAAGTATGCTCTTTGTGCCTGCACCATCCGCATGCATGATGTTCACCCAATCTTTATCGCCCCCGAGATAGTCGGGATACAATTTACAAAATGCGTAAGGATACAATCCCTTATCAAGATTTTCCGTGGCTTTATGGACGTCTTCTTTTTGGGCAGACACCCCTCTCTGAGAATAAAGGCTCATAGACAGATTACAGTTTGAGGTGCAAATATATTAATTGTCGTTTCGGGCTTCCCATATATTTGCACTTATTATATGCAGGTTCATACAGACATTGAACACTTACCGCTTTTTAACAAGGCTGTAGTAACGATAGGCACATTTGACGGAGTTCATCTTGGACATAAGAAAATTATTTACCAGCTCAAAAAAGAAGCAGAACGATTAGGCGGTGAAACCATCATCATCACTTTTCATCCTCATCCCAGAAAGATTGTTCGCTCTGCCAACACACCTCTGGAACTGCTCACCACAATAGAAGAACGTATCCACCTTTTGGCCTCCCTTGGTATTGACCACCTGGTAGTGGTACCTTTTACACAGTCGTTTTCTAGGTTGTCGCCTTCCCAGTATATTGAAGATTTTCTGGTAAAGCGCTTTCATCCTCATACCGTGATCATAGGGTACGACCACCGGTTCGGAAAAGAGAGATCAGGCGATTTCAGACTTATGGAGAAATATGGATCTCTTTTTCAGCTCCTGGAAATTCCTGAACATGTGATAGCAGACAGTACCGTCAGTTCTACTGTGATCCGGCAATCCCTTAGAGAAGGCAATATTGATCTGGTAAACCGCCTGCTCGGATATGCCTACTATTTTGATGGGTTGGTGGTTCGGGGCGATCAGCGAGGCAGAACAATCGGCTTTCCTACTGCAAATTTATCGCTGCGGCAGGAAGAAAAGATGCTGCCGGCAAATGGTGTATATGCTGTGGAGGTTACTCTCGCAGGACACAATAAAAAATTGCCGGGCATGATGAATATTGGCTTTCGTCCGACAGTTGACGGATCAAAAAAAACCATCGAAGTCCATATTTTTGATTTTGAAGAAGACATCTATGGAAGGGTCTTACAGGTGACCGTTCTTCGAAGAATCCGGCCGGAACAAAAATTCAGCGGCATAGAAGAGCTCAGGGATCAGTTGGAAAAAGACCGGATTAATGTTAAAGATGGAGTATGATTTTACTGACAAGTTCTTTCATCAGTGCCCCGTCCGTTGTACCCGAATCTCCTATGCCCACCGAACGAAGATTGTAATGATGCAATAACAACAGCACATTACGTACGCCCTCGTATCCGTAATTCTGCGACGCTGCCAGATAATCTTTTATAAAATAGGGATTGACCCCAATATTTGCAGCAATCGTTTTTTCATCGCCGCCCTGCTGTCCGAAAATCATATACGTTTTGCTAAATAAATTATACAATGCAGGCAGGACAAGCTGTATAGGAGCGGCTTTTGGATTGGCATCAAAATAATTTACAATTTTCATCGCCCGTACAATATCCCTTTTTCCAAGGGCATTCTGCAACTCAAAAGGATTGTACTCCTTGCTTACGCCGACATATTTTTCTACATCATCTTCGGTAATATTCTTGCCTTTACCGATGTTCACCAGCAATTTATCCACTTCATTATCTATCCTGCTCAGGTCATTGCCTACATGATCTACCAATAACAAAAGGGCTTTCTGCTGGATGCCAAACCCTTTGCTTTTTACAAGATCCATAGTCCAATCGGGCAATTGATTTTCATAAAGCTTTTTAGTAGAAAGCATCTCCCCTTTTTCTTTCAGCAGTTTTGCCAGTTTGCTTCTTCCATCCACTTTTTTGTCTTTGTAGGAAACGATAAAAGTGGTAGAACTCAGGGGCTTCTCTATATAGGCCTCCAACTTATTAATGTCGCGCATCTGCTGGGCTTCCTTGAGAATGACTACTTGTCTCTCCGCAAACATCGGGTAGCGCATACATGCATTGACCACATCGCTCCATACCGCATCCTTGCCGTAAAAAACGGACAGGTTAAATGAAGCTTCCGTTTCACTCAGGATATGATGTTCTGCATATCTGATTACCTTGTCAATAAAATAATCTTCCTCTCCTTCCAGCCAGTAGACCGGTTTGAAGCGTTTGTTTTTCCAGTCGGTCAGTATTTTTTCAGCAGACATTTACGAAGCAGCTATTGATGAGGCCCGGCAATATTACTAAAAATATATAGTGTAAATACCCAATTATTTTTTATCTCTGAAATGCAACACCGTTAAGTATTTACATTAGTTTTACACATTCCCTGAAATCAGAAAGCCTTGATTGGCATGATTTTAGCCGAGCCTAATGCCAAAGCAACATTTTAAACCCGGATTTCTAAACTAAATAACATTTTATGAGCACAAGCAATTATCCTTCCTCTGCACCATTAAACCAGACCCCGCGAAAAGATTCAAAGAATCTGATCATCGGTTTGCTGGCAGTCGGAATTTTAGGAACATGGGGATATTTTCTCTGGGATAAAAATGATAACGACCAGAAGATGACCCAGCTCCAGACACAGTATGTTGCGGTTGATTCTTCCAAAAATGAATTACAGAAAAGCTTCGATGCTTCATTATCACGCCTTGACTCCCTGACAGGATACAATAATGAAATTGAAGGAAAACTTACAGAAAGAACTTCAGAAATATCCAAACTCAAAGGGCAGATCAATGGCATATTAAGAAAACAAAAAATTACAGCGGCTGAAAGAAGGAAGGCAGAAGAACTGATCTCTGAACTTAATTCGAAGATCGGCAACCTGGAACAGGAAGTAGCCCGGCTTACAGGAGAAAATCAAACACTTACTACCGAGAAAGCTGCTGTAACGGTAGAAAGAGATAATTTCCGTACTCAGAAAGATACGCTTGAAGTGGTTAAAAAAGGACTGGAAGATAAAGTTGGTATAGCATCAACCCTGAATGCATCTTCTATTACGATCACTCCTGTTGACGAACGGAGAGGCGGCAAAGAAAAGATTACCTCAAAAGCAAAAAAAGTGGATAAATTGGTCATTGCGTTTGATGTTGACAACCGCATAGCACAGACTGGTTCCACTGATATCTATGTAGCGATCACCGGACCTGATGGAAAACCTGTAAGTGTTGAATCACTGGGTTCAGGCACCTTCACTACCCGTGAAGAAGGTGAAAGACCATTTACTGCTAAAGTACCTGTGGATATTGAATCAGGAAGGAAAAAACATGTTGAGTTTGCATGGAAAGGAAATAACAGTGACTTCTTGAGAGGCAATTATAAGATCTCTATTTATCATAATGGATTTAAGATCGGAGAAGGCGTTAGGGAACTAAGAAAAGGTGGATTATTTGGTTAATTGTATCTTTTCGGCCCACTACCGATAATAGAATTTGCAGAAACATTTTTACAGAATAACTCCTTCGGGAGTTTTTTCTGTTTACAGGCGTTCCCCTGTTTTACCTGTCACAACAGGTTTTTAATTCAGGATTGAACCATTACAGGTGTGCTGAAGATTAAATACAAGCAGGATAGTTAAAGGATTTTAGATAGTATTATCATCTCTCTTATTTTTCTACATAAAGGGATTGCCTGAAAATGATTTTGATAATGTGATCGATGTATCAATCACAGTAAGGCCCGTATGGCAGCCCGGCCCACATGCACCACACGCGACTGACCTGGCTTCCGGCCCTCATACTGAATATTCATTTCCAGATTTTTTGATAGTCTCTTGTTAAGGTCCAGGTTCCATAGATAATTCTTTCCCGGCATCAGTCCATCCAAAATAATATAGGCTGCGGTAGTATTGGTACTGGCATTAGGATCAGCAGAAGTATAGGTAATTTTATTGTAAGTGAATTTTCCCTGCAAAGAAGTGCTCTGCAGAATATTGTATTTTATCTCGGTATTAATCGCCTGTGATAATGATTTTTCCAGGTTGCCTGTCTTGTTGTTTTTATCACTGTAACGATACCCCATGATGACCCTGAAATTTGCTCCTTTTGTAAAACTAATTCTGGGTTCTGCGGATTGCTGAATAATATGATAGTTCCGGTTATCAAACTTAACATTGGAAGTAACCAGATCGTTCATACCGGTTTTTGCCGTAATGTCAAACAAGGTTGATTTAGAAATATTATAACGTCCCCTGATACTCCAGTCCGTGAGCTGGCGGCTTTCATATCCATAGGTTAGCAGCGACTTTCCATTATTTCTCAAACTGATAAAATCAATGCCCCATTTAGAAGAAAAACGATTAAAGGAAAAAGAATTATTAAAGGAAGAGTTCAGGGTTATCAATGCGGTATCCATGAGCGTTGATTTAAACGGATTAAATTCTACCAGTCCCTTTGCGAGATCTTTTTTATTAATCTGCAAGGCAGATTGTATGTTTAATTTAGCCAGGATCTTTTTGAATCCTTTTGCTTTAGCAGGGTCGATCACCGAGCGCGGATTAAGGCCAATACTATAATTAAACGTATTGTAATTCGCTTTCACAAACTCATTCGTTGGGGTAAATATCCTGATGTACTTAGCCTGATCCTGAAATAAAGCGATCTCGAATTCATTAAGAGACTGCACACCATCATTATTGTAATCTATCCAGGTATATTCACCCTGGCCCGCCGGCACTTCCAAAAAAGCAAAATCTCTTTTCTGTTCCTGACCTGCTCCCACTTCATACAGTACATTTCCGGTTACCAGACCTCTCCATTCGTTTACCTGGTATTCGGCTCGTCCCAATAAACTATTATCTGCTTTTAAATTCGGTACAATTGAACGGACAACCTGAAGATTGCGGTAAGTGCCGTTAAATCTAAACTGGTGCCGTTCATTTTTAAGTAACTCTGTAAAAACGGTAATGTTCTGGCTTCTGTCCGTCTGCAACAACGCAGCTCCCGATGGATAAGCATTGCTACGGGTGAAATAAGATACCCCCCACCGGTTTAATTTTTCTTCGGATGATTTAATTCCAGCCTGTACTACATTGAATGAAAAACTTTGGGGAGATACGGAATCCGATAACTTATTATGTACTTCATTGTGTTCAAGAGAATAGCCCAAATTAAACTGGTAGTTGCGAAGCTTCCGAAACGTTCTGGTTACGTTGACCGAAGGCCTTAAAAAATAGCCTTGCAACGTATTTGAACTGAAATTTGAAAGATTAAACGCCGAGTTAAACTTCCATCCGCCAATATCCTGAACATGAATGACCGAATTTCTGACTCCATTAAATCCTCCGCCGCGCCGGTAGTTCGTAAAGGTATATCGCAGGCTGTTATCAGTAAGATCCGCAAGCTGTACTCCCGCAGAAATAATCCGCTCGTCTTCTGGCGTAACTACCAGTGGTAGTCCCCAGTCGCGGGTAAATTCAATATTTCTTAATCGTTCAAGTGGCTTAAAGGCCGCCTGCACAAATTCATATCCAAGGTCAGTAATTAATTTTTTCTTCCCTATCTGCCTGCTATTTTTTAATGCAAGCTTTCCTGCGAAACCTTTATCATTTCCTTTGTCGAGTTTGGAGAAAGTGTTGACATCGTAATTACTTACAGCGCCTTCTGCATTCAGCATAGTATTTTTTGTGACTGCATAATCGGCGCCAACGCTGATCACCTGTTGTTTTTTAGGCGTTACGAGAAATACTGCAGGCTCAAAACCGCCTTGTTTGATTCCATTCAATGGTGCCACCCATTGGTACACCTTTCCATTTGCCCCATT
>JAYUXA010000115.1:0-3771 GCA_043753245.1 Chitinophagaceae bacterium | reverse complement strand
GTTTTTATTACCGTAAACCAACTACCCTAACCTTCAATGAATTTCTGAAGATCCGGTCCCAAATGCAGGAGCGGGAATATTTCCGGAAGCGGGCCGATGTATTGTCCGGTCTGAATTACAAACTTCCCAAACCGAAGATGTCTATCACCGACAACCTGTTTAACCGGATGTTCGGCAATTCAAAGGTGGAGATCAAGCCCCAGGGTGACATCAATATTATTGCGGGTTACCAGGGTCAGAACATTAAAAACCCCGCACTGCCGGAGCGAGCCCGGAAAAACGGGGGTTTTGATTTTGATATGAATGCCAATCTTAATGTGATTGGAAACATCGGAAATAAACTTAAACTTCCTATTAGTTACAATACTCTCGCCAATTTCGACTTTGAAAACCAGCTTAAACTCGATTACAGCGGCAGTGACGATGAGATCATCAAACGAATTGAAGCGGGCAATGTAGCTTTTGCTTCTAAAGGATCGCTCATTCAGGGCGCCCAATCGTTGTTCGGGCTTAAGACCCAGCTCCAGTTTGGAAAATTATTTGTTACAGGTGTACTGGCCAACCAACGGGCCCAGCGACAGTCACTCGGGGTGCAGGGTGGGTCAACAAATACTTATTTTGAATTCAAGGCCAATGATTACGAAGAGAACCGTCATTTTCTGATGGCGCAGTATTTTCGTAAAAATTATAAAAAGGCGATGAGCCAGTTGCCCATTGTGAATTCACAGGCACAGATCCTCCGAATTGAAGTGTGGGTTACAAATAGAAATGGGTCCACCACACAGACCCGGGATATAGTGGGGCTGATGGATCTGGGGGAATCTGAACCTTACCGTGCCGGAAATCCCAATTTAAATCCTTACAAACCCCTGCCCGCTGGGATACCGGATAATGATGTTACCTTTTTATTCAGGAATATAGTTAACGACCCTGCCAGCCGCAATTCGTCTACCGTCACTTCAAAACTTTCACAACTCGGATTGACTGCCGTACAGGATTATGAAAAAACATTTGCCCGACAGCTTTCATCATCAGAATACTTTTTCAATCCCCAGGTAGGATTTTTATCCCTTACACAGCCCCTTCAGCCGGATGAAGTGCTGGCGGTGGCCTTTCAATACAGCTTCAACGGAAAATTTTATCAGGTAGGAGAATTCTCGCAGGATGCTCCCCCAGACACCACTATTAATCAGGGTGGATCCCAAAAAGTATTGTTCCTCAAGTTGCTTAAAGCCACCTCGCAGAGAACCAGTCTTCCTTTGTGGGACCTGATGATGAAAAATGTGTATTCTCTGAAGACAAAAGACGGAAGTTATTTGTCTTCCGTTCAACCTGGAGATTTTAAGCTGAATGTTTTATATGAAGAACCCAGCCTTGGCCAAAAAAGATTCCTTCCCGAGGAAACGCCAAAAAGCGGCATACCTATTCTGAGCCTTGAAAATCTGGACAGGTTAAACAGCAGAAGCGATCCTTTACCCGATGGGGTTTTTGATTATATTGAGGGTTTCACGATATTATCACAGCAGGCCCGTGTAATATTTCCTTTCCTGGAACCCTTTGGCCGTGATCTGGACACCGCTGCATTTACCGGTGCTTCACAGGAGATGAAAGATAAATATATTTATTATCCTCTTTACGATACGATCAAGGAGATCGCAAAAACATTTTCTAATCTGGACAGATTTATTATCAGTGGAAATGCGAAAGGACAGGCTAATGCGGAAATTCAGCTTGGTGCTTTCAATGTGCCTCAGGGATCGGTCACGGTGTCTGCCGGTGGGCAGGTATTAAAAGAAAACGTTGATTATACCATTGACTACAATCTGGGTACCGTTAAAGTCATTAATTCAGCTATAATCAGTTCCGGAGTTCCTGTAAATGTATCCTTTGAAAACAATGGAGGCTTTGGTATTCAGCAAAGAAATTTTCTCGGTCTTCGATTGGATTATCTGGCAAAGGCTACTGCAAGCGAATCGCTTTCCATTGGGGCAACCGTACAAAAATTATCCGAACGGCCATTTTTTACAAAAACAGGATATAATGAGGATCCGATAAAGAATGCGATGTACGGATTGGACTTCAGTTACCGCACAGAATCCCCGCGGTTAACCCGCTGGCTGGATAAACTTCCTTTTTACAATACTACGGAGATGAGTACGGTTACGGCTTACGGCGAAGGCGCTGTGTTAAAACCCGGTCATCCTAAACAAATCGGCAGTGGCAGCAATGGCCAGGTATTTATCGATGATTTTGAGGGCTCCAGAAATGCCATTGATCTTCGTTTTCCGTTGGTAAGCTGGGGGCTGGCGTCTACTCCCGCAGGAAATGGTCTATTTCCCGAAGCAACGGCAGCAGATTCTCTGAATTATGGATTTAACCGTGCTAAACTCGCGTGGTATAATATTGAACCGGTATTGCAGGATAGAAGAAATACCAACAATCCTATTGATGACAACCTGCTTAAAAATCCTAGTGTCCGGCAGGTGAAGGTCACCGAAATCTATCCAAACAGAACCCCTGAGTTTGGACAGGCTCAGCTGGTCACTTTTGATATGGCCTATTATCCTGCTGATATCGGTCCATACAACTTCGAGGCACGTGCCGGAAGTGTCACAGCAGAAGGAAAACTACTGAGTCCGAAAACACGCTGGGGTGGTATCATGCGCGGCCTTGACCAGGTAGATTTTGAAACCGGCAATGTTGAATTCATCGAATTCTGGATGCAGGACCCTTTTTTAAATAATCCTACCAGCACCGGCGGACAATTGTATTTTAATCTTGGAAATATTTCTGAAGATATATTACGGGATGGCAAACGATTTTTTGAAAATGGAATTAGCGGGTCGGTGACCAGTGCACTGGAAGATTCCTCTACCATATGGGGTAAAGTACCTGCTAATCCAATTCAGGTTACGCAGGCATTCAGCAACGATCCTGCCGACAGGCCTTTACAGGATGCCGGATTTGACGGGCTCGATGATGCGGCGGAGCAACGAAAATTTGCAAGGTATTTGAATGATCTCCGCACCAGCTTTGGAGAAACTTCCGCGATCTACCAGCAGGCACTAAAAGATCCCTCAAGAGATGATTTTAAAAATTACCGCGATGCATCCTACACCAGCAGGGACGGGATTTTACAGCGGTATAAAGATATCAATAGCCCTCAGGGTAACTCACCCGTTGCCGGTGCCGGAGACCAGTTTGTCAGCGCATTTACACTATACCCTGATCAGGAGGAATTTAATAAGGACAATACCTTAAATGAACTGGAAGAATATTTTCAATATAAGGTGGAATTAAAAACGGAGGAACTGGATGAAGTGGGTCAGAATTTTATTACCGATGTAAGATCTTTTACGCCAAGCGGAGGCACTCCCGAAAAATGGTATTTATTCCGTATTCCAATTGCAGAATATGAAAAGAAAGTAGGAAATATTCCGGATTTTAAATCAATACGTTTTGTAAGAATGTTCTTATCTGGTTTTGAAGATTCCGTAGTATTGCGTTTTGCGAAATTGGAATTAGTCCGCAACCAGTGGAGAAGATTTAATTACGAACTCGATACCACAGGCCAGTATAAATTAATTGCTGCCAATACTCCCACCTTATTTAATCAGCTGGCAGTAAATATTGAAGAGAACAGCTCACGGGCACCCATACCCTATAAAACACCTCCCAGGGTTATCCGTCAGCAACAATTGAGTAATAACAATGTAAACATTTTGTTGAACGAACAATCTTTAAGCATACAATCCTGTAACCTCGCCAAAG
>JAYUXA010000114.1:0-3775 GCA_043753245.1 Chitinophagaceae bacterium | reverse complement strand
CGCCGGTATTTATGGGCCCTCCGAATGCATTGGACAGCACTGGAGTGATGCTGGTTTCCGGCGATCAGCAAACTATTAAATTGCTGGAACCTGAGCTGTCCCGCATGACTGGAAAATTATGGAATCTGGGTGATAAGCCTGATAAAGCAGCGTCTATCAAATTACTGGGTAATCTATTCCATATCTGCTTAACCGGAAGTGTTGCAGATCTTCTTGTTCTCGCCTCCTCCCTTGATGTGCCTGAATCGGAACTAAATTCACTTTTAGAACTCTTAAATCCTACTGCTGTAGCTCAGGGAAGATTAAAAAAGATAACCAGTAAAACATTTGATGAGCCTTCCTGGGAACTGAGTATGGCGCGCAAAGATGCCAGACTGATGATAGAGCAGACAGAAACAAGAGGAAAATCATTGATGGTAGTTCCGGCTGTAGCAGCTAAAATGGACCTGTGGCTTAAAAAAGGACATGGTAAAAATGACTGGACCATTCTTTCTGAGGATCCCGATCAGGCTTAATTATCAAAGGGGATGTTTATTTTTTGCTCTATCACCTGAATCTCCATAATATTGACCAGACTAAACTACCACCAGATGGTCCATTGATTTTCAGCATTAATAAAATAATCCAGTCCATTGCTCATCTGGTGCAAAATAGTGCCGTCGGTAGTAGATACCGTACCTCTTAAATACACTCTTACATTATTGTTCTCCCGGGATAAATAATTAATTAGTCCTGCCGTAGTGGGCATGATTTCATTTAACCACTGTTCTTCATTTTCTTTCACGAAAGCTGAACTCATAGCCTGTAGTTTTTAAATAATAAAAAATGATTCTGAATGGCAATACTACAGCAACAAAAAAATATGCCAGGCTGGCATGCTATTTTTATAATCTTCCGGTATTAAATATATATAAGATAAACGTCAGAGAATGCATCTAAAAAAGACAGCGTGACATGTATCGTAAGATAAACATTAGATCATTCAGCTAAAAAAGGTTGCGTTTCATTTACCGGGATCTGACTATCCATAATAAAAAATGGATAATCACCTAATGTTCGGATAATCACTTATTGTTCTGCTAACCAGACTAAGCATGATCCTATAAATGAACTAATAATTTTAATTGATCGCTCTTAAAACAGAATTTAATCCGGGCTTTTAAAAAATAAAAAATAATTTCCCCTTATCTGAAATCTGTTTCTGATCAGAATACATATATAGGTTACCCCGCCATAACCCTTTACAAATTTTTCTCTTGAAAAACAATAAACAATGAAAACAGTATTAATGGGTGTAGCGGTAATGATGATGATCGGATTTTCCGCGTGCAAAAAAGACAAAAAAAATGATTCTGGATTTACGTATGATAATATCCAGCCCAAGGGACCTAAACCATCGTGGGGTCCTGACATTACCCCTCAAATGCAGACCGTTATTGAAGTATTGGATACACTGGCTCCTATACCATTCTATACGCTCACACCGGAGCAGGCCAGATTACAGCCTTCTGCCGCTGATGCCGTAAAAAGAGTTATGGTTAATTACAATATCGCTGCACCAGCTATGCTTACAGATACTGCAGGACGTGATATTCCGGTAAGTGGCGGTACCATTCATTTAAGGATCTACACTCCTAAAACAGGCGGATCTGTCTATCCTGTAATTGTATATTATCATGGAGGCGGATGGGTAATTGCAACTAATGATACTTATGATGCTTCTGCACAGGCATTGGCTGTGAAAGCAAATGCGGTACTTGTCTCTGTTGAATACAGGAAAGGACCTGAATTTAAATTTCCCACTGCCCACAATGATGCATATGCCGCTTATCTATGGACTATTACAAATGCGGCCTCCATTAAGGGTGATTCAACTAAAATTGCCGTGGCCGGAGAAAGCGCTGGTGGCAATCTTGCGATCGTAGTAAGTATGATGGCGAGAGATAACGGAATTAAATTACCTGTACATCAATTGGCCGTATACCCGGTAGCCAGCAACGATGCAGCTACTGCCTCCAAAATTAAATATGCGCAAGCAAAGCCTTTGGCTACACCAGCACTTCCCTGGTTTCTTGGTCATTATCTTAACTCTGCATCTGAGTCTGCCGATCCAAGAATTTCATTAGTGAATGCGAACCTTTCAGGGCTGCCTGCAACTACCATTATTGCTGCTGAACTGGATCCTCTTCAAAGTGAAGGAAAAACATTGTCTGAGAAACTCCAGGCTGCTGGAGTATCTGTGAACTACCAATTATATAATGGAGTGACCCATGAATTTTTTGGTATGGCCAGTGTTGTACCTGAGGCAAAAAATGCCCAGGATTATGCTGCAGGTAAGCTTAAGGCATCTTTTTAATACCTGCTTCCGAATTGTTTGAAGTATAGAAAGCCCTTCCTTTGGAAGGGTTTTTCAGTACGTTTGATCCAGGTTGAAGATCATGTTGACTACCTTGTTAGTCGTTGTTCCGGGCAAACCTGCCCGAGCATAAATTAGTTAGTTCAGCTAAATACCCGCAACCTGTTCCAGTTAATTTTTATAGTTTAAAGCAAAGCCTATAAGATATATAATATATTTGGTTGCTGGTTTCTATAAAACCGACATAAAATAATGGAATCATTAAGAGAATTGACCTCCGATGGCCGAAATTCGGCTTTGCCTATAGTCTGGAATGTGATGGTGCTTTTTATATTGGAAACATTGTTACAAAATCTTTATTATACGGTTGAGATAAAGTATTTGGATACCTATGCTTCGTTTAGCAGTTTTGGTGAAGTTTTCAAGAATAAAATAATGGTTTTTGGCGTTGGTAAATTAATTTTCATTTTACCCGTTTACGTGCTGTACTATCTGATGATAGCCCGTTATGAGGACACTGAATTTTTATTATCTCTTAGGCATTCGCTGATATTTATGGGTATGTTTTTCATTATCGGGCTTTTCCTGCCCGGGGAGCTAATCAGACATATTATGGATACCATTTTTTTGTCGCTGATCGTTTTTGTAACAGCGTATTATTATCTCAAATACACCTCCTTTAAGCATAAGTTATTTTAAAAATCAGCTATCGAATTTTTTATTCAAGAGGTACGATGTCGAATATAATGAATAGAAAAAGAAGAATACAATAAGAGGGAAATTGCTGACATCGTATTAAAATGATAAGGCATGGGTCTGTGCCTACGGAAACCTGAACATTCAGGAGTAAAAGGGCAGAGGATTTTGTAACTTAAGACCACATTTCAGAAAGGTAACCTGAACATATAGTAGTAAAAAAACTCTAAAACGGACCTTTCTAAAAGTCAGTTTTAGAGTCACTATTCTTGATGCTATTTTTTTTGGTATCAGAAAACCTGCGTGTATTTATAATGCATAGTCTGTGTATCCTTTTGCCCCAGGAGTATAAAACGTGTTAGGATCAGGCTGAATTAATTCAATCCCTTCTTTTAGTTTTTGCACCAGACCGGGATTGCCAATAAAAGGCCTGCCAAATGCGATCAGCTGACCTTTTCCACTTTTAATATCCTGTTCAGCTTTGTTTAGGTCATATCCTCCACTCAATATAATTGATCCCTTAAACGCATTGCAGATCTTTTCGACCTTTGATGGCTTAACATTGGGGGCTCCCATGGACGAATGATCGACAAGATGAATGTAAAGAATTCCTATATTATTCAGTTGTTCGGCCATATAGAAAGCCTGATCTTCAGAATAGGGAACGATATCACTTGCCGTACCATCGGGCGACAATCTTAAACCCGTTTTATTTTTTCCAAT